>JBHEOB010000023.1:0-21463 GCA_046261775.1 Guyparkeria sp. | reverse complement strand
CAATCGGTGGCACCGCCGAACTGGTGCGCACCAGCGAGCTGCACGTGTTCACGATGTTGATCCTGGGTGTGCTGATACTCGCGGTCACCGCTTTCGTCGTATTCGTCGAGCGTGGCCAGCGTCGTATTACGGTCAATTATGCGCGTCGCCAGCAGGGCCGCGGCATGGCCGGGCAGCAGTCGTCGCACCTGCCGTTGAAGCTCAACATGGCTGGTGTCATCCCGCCGATCTTCGCTTCGAGCATCATCCTGTTCCCGGCGACGGTGGGTAACTGGTTCGGTCAACAAGAGGGCATGGGTTGGCTTGCCGACCTGTCGAACACCCTGTCCCCCGGGCAGCCGCTCTACGTGATGTTCTACGCCGCGGCGATCATCTTTTTCTGTTTCTTCTACACGGCGCTGGTGTTCAACGCCCGGGAAACGGCCGACAACCTCAAGCGCTCCGGTGCCTTTGTTCCGGGCATCCGTCCGGGCGAGCAGACCGCGCGCTACGTCGACAAGGTGCTCACTCGTCTGACGTTCTGGGGCGCGATGTACATCACTGCAGTCTGCCTGCTGCCGGAGTTCCTGATTCTGTACTGGAACGTGCCGTTCTACTTCGGTGGCACGTCGCTGCTGATCATCGTGATCGTGTTGATGGACTTCATGTCGCAGGTCCAGTCCCACCTGGTGTCGCACCAGTACGACAGTCTGGTTCGCAAGGCACATTTCAAGAACGGGCTGTAATCAGTCGGCCCGTCGTTTCCGTTTGCTATTGACGGCGCGTTGCGTTACGCTTTCGCGCTCTTTTTTGGGGTGATATATCGATGGCACGTATTGCTGGGATCAACATTCCCGTTCAGAAACATGTGGTCATTGGTCTGACTTCGATTTACGGAGTCGGCCGGACCCGCGCCAAGCAGATCTGTGAAGCCACGGGCGTGGCGGAGGATCGCAAGGTGCGCGATCTGTCGGAAGCAGAGGTCGAGGCCCTGCGTGCCGAGGTCGGCAAGTATGTAGTCGAGGGCGATCTGCGCCGGGACGTTTCCATGAACATCAAGCGTCTGATGGACCTTGGTTGCTATCGTGGTCTGCGTCATCGTCGCGGTCTGCCGTTGCGTGGTCAGCGCACACGCACTAACGCACGGACTCGCAAGGGTCCGCGGCGCCTGGTCAAGCGCTAATCAGGCTTAATATTCTTTCGAGAGTAGGATCTTAATGGCTAAAACAAGTCAAACTACCCGTAAAAAGGTAAAACGCGTCGTCACCGATGCGGTCGCGCATATCCATGCGTCGTTCAACAACACGATCGTGACGATCACCGACCGTCAGGGCAATACCCTTAGCTGGGCGACTTCCGGGGGCTCGGGCTTCCGCGGTTCTCGCAAGTCCACGCCGTTCGCCGCTCAGGTGGCGGCGGAGCGGGCCGGCGAAGCGGCGAAGGTCTACGGGGTGAAGACCGTCGACGTTGAAGTGAAGGGTCCCGGCCCGGGTCGCGAGTCGACCATCCGCGCGCTCAATGCCGTGGGCTTCAAGGTCGGCGTTATCACTGACGTTACGCCCATCCCGCACAATGGTTGCCGTCCGCCCAAAAAGCGTCGCGTTTGACGGTGCGTTTGTAAGGAGTATTTGACTTATGGCTCGTTATCTCGGTCCTACATGTAAGCTCGCCCGGCGCGAGGGCACGGATCTGTTTCTCAAGTCCGGCGTTCGCGCACTGGAAGACAAGTGCCATCACGACCGCCCCCCTGGTCAGCACGGTTCCGGCCGTCGCCAGAAGGTGTCGGACTACGGTCTGCAGTTGCGTGAAAAGCAAAAGCTTCGTCGTATCTACGGCGTGCTCGAGCGGCAGTTCCGCAACTACTACAAGCGTGCTGCACAGATGAAGGGTTCCACCGGCGAGAACCTGCTGCAGATTCTCGAGTGCCGTCTGGACAATGTCGCCTATCGCATGGGCTTCGGCGCCACGCGTGCCGAGGCGCGGCAGCTGGTCTCGCACCGTGGTCTGCTGGTCAATGGCGAGGTGGTTAACATCCCGTCGTACCAGGTGTCCGCCGAGGACACGGTCTCTGTTCGCGAAAAGGCGAAGAAGCAGCAGCGCGTGAAGGATTCCCTCGAGCTGTCCGCCCAGCGCGAAGTCGTGTCGTGGGTAACGGTAGATTCCGGCAAGATGGAAGGCGTCTTCAAGGCCGTTCCGACACGGGACGAACTGCCGGCAGACATTAACGAATCGCTCGTTGTCGAGCTGTATTCGAAGTAAACGGTTTTCGGGGGTACGTAATGCAACTGGGTTCTACAGAGCTTCTAAAGCCGCGCCTGGTCGACGTGGAAACGATCGACGACACCCATGCGCGCGTCGTGCTGGAGCCGTTGGAGCGTGGGTTCGGCTACACGCTGGGCAATGCGTTGCGGCGTATCCTGCTGTCGTCCATCCCGGGCGTGGCGGTCACCGAGGCCGAGATCGAAGGTACCCTGCACGAGTACAGTGCGCTGGAAGGCGTTCAGGAAGACGTGCTGGAGATCCTTCTGAACCTCAAGGGTTTGTCGATCACCATGCACGGTCGCGACGAGGCGGTGCTGAGCATCAAGAAAGCAGGTCCGGCCACCGTGACGGCTGCGGATATTAAGGCCGACCATTCGGTCGAGATCATGAATCCGGAGCACGTCATTGCCACGTTGCGTGATGATGCCGAACTGAACATGACCTTCAAGGTTCAGCGCGGTATGGGTTACGTCCCGGCTAGCGCGCGGCGCGATGAGGAAGAGACTACCGTGGGTCGTCTGCTGATCGACGCGTCGTTCTCGCCGCTTCGTCGGGTCGCCTACGCCGTCGAGCGGGCACGTGTCGAGCAACGTACGGACCTTGACTCGCTGGTGCTTGATATCGAGACCAACGGTTCGATTTCCGCGGAAGACGCGATTCGCCAGGCGGCAGGCATCCTGGTCGACCAGTTGTCCGTTCTCGTCGACCTGCAAGCCGAAAAGGCCGAGCCGGTCGAGGAGCAGGCGCCCTCGGTCGATCCGGTTCTGCTTCGACCGGTCGACGACCTCGAACTGACGGTGCGCTCGGCCAACTGCCTGAAGGCGGAAAACATCTACTACATCGGCGACCTGATCCAGCGGTCGGAAATGGAGTTGCTCAAGACCCCGAACCTCGGCAAGAAGTCCTTGACAGAGATCAAGGACGTGCTCGCCAAGCAGGGTTTGTCCCTGGGGCAGAAACTGGAGAACTGGCCGCCGGCCGAGCTTCAGAATCTGAGTGAATCCAAGATTTGAACGAAATTTTTTGGAGTATCTGACATGCGTCATCGTCAATCCGGTCGGCAGTTGGGTCGAAACGCATCACAGCGCAAGGCGCTGATGCGTTCGCTAACCAACTCCCTGATCGAGCACGAGGTCATCAAGACCACGGTTCCTAAAGCGAAGGAGCTTCGCCGCGTCGCCGAGCCGCTGATTACCCTCGCGAAGGAAGACAGCGTTCATGCGCGTCGTCAGGCTTTCGCGAAGGTCGGCAACAAGACGACGGTCGGCAAGCTGTTTTCGGACGTCGGCCCGCGTTTCAAGGAGCGCAAGGGAGGCTACCTCCGCATCCTCAAGTGCGGTTATCGCGCCGGCGATGCCGCCCCTATGGCGTACGTCGAGTTGGTCGAGCGCAGTTCGGCGCCAGCCGAGGTGGCAGAGGAAGCCGCAGCCGAGTGATAGGGTGCCGCTAGCTTTCCGGGCGACGTGTGTCCCCGGAAACCTGAAAAGGCCCGCCTTTTGGCGGGCCTTCTTGATTTCGGTCGTGGGATTCCGGGGTCAGGCGGCGACGGTTTCTTCGAGTATCCGGTTCATCGTCCGTTCGACCTCGGTTGCCACCGCGGCGAGGGCTGCGTCGTCGCAGAGTGTGGCGAGCATGTCGGTGGGTCGGATCATGGAGGCGATGACCTCGCCGTCCCGTTCGTAGACGGCGATTCGGCAGGGGAGGGCGTTGGCGAGATCCATGCGCACTGCCAGTACTTCGGCGGCACGTTTCGGGTTGCAGACTTCAAAGACGCGGCATTGAGGTGCGAAGTCGACTCCTTTTGCGTTGAGTGTCGCGTGGATGTCATGGGTCTGCATCAGGCCAAAGCCGTTTGCTGGGACCGCGTCGGTCAGGCGTTGGCATGTGCGTTCGAAATCGTGCGGGCTCTTGTGCTCGTCAATCATGCTTTGCTGCCTTTAAATCAGTGGGTGGAGGATCCCAAGCTTAGCAAAGGCGGCAGGATGGGTTGGCTCAGTCAGGAGCTGGTTGCGCACTGGTCGCGGGTCTCCTACGATGCACAGGCTTATTGACGGCCGATGACTGCGTTTGGCGATCGCGTTGGAACTTTCCATGTCGTCGATTTGTCGCAAGAGGTCATTGGGGCTCGGCACCCGGCGCCCGAGGCGCAAAGCCGAATCATTTAAACCAGGAGTGATTGCATGTCCGTTTGGAACCAGAAGTTGCGTAAGTCCATGTTGGCCGCCGGCGTTTCCGCTGCGCTGGCCGTTAGTGGCGCGGCCATGGCCCAGCAGAGTGGTCAGTCAGCACCTCACGGTGGGCAGGGTGCCGCGCCGGCCCAAGGCCAAGGCGGCGCGCCTGCCCAGGGCCAAATGCCGGAGATGACCGACGAGCAGCGTCAACTGATGGAAGAGATGCGCTCGGTTCAACAGGAACTTCAGCAGACACAGGCCCAGCTGAGCGAGATGGAGCAGCAGGCCTACGGCAACAATCCCGAGCTGGGCGAGAAGCGCGAGGCGCTGCAGGCCAAGATCTCCGAGAAGATGTCGAGCGGGGGCTATGACGCCGAGAAGGAGTTCGAGGAAATGCAGGCGACCATGTCCAAGTACGAGGGTGGCGAGCAGCAGCCGTCCGAGGACGAGGTCGAGGCGTTCCGCAAGCAGCAGCAGGAGTTCCAGCAGCGCCAGCAGCAGGCGTTCGAGGACGAGGAAGTTCAGGGCATGGCCCAAGAGCTGCGCGGTGACGTCGAAAGCGTCATGAAGGAGAAAAACCCGGAGGCAAAGGAGTTGTTCAGCAAGATGGAGCAACAGTCCCAAGAGATGCAGCAGTTGCGTGAGCAGGCCATGGAGATGCGGGAGGGCGGCTGATCCTCGACACATGGTCGGAAAACGACAAGGCCGGTCCCTGCTGCGGGGCCGGCCTTTTTCATGGTTGCTGATGCCCGCTGTGGCGGGTGTCAATCGTCGCTGTAGCCCGGCTCGACGGCACCGAAGAAGGCTTCCTTTAGCTTGTGCAACTCGTCGCGAGATTGAGCCGCCGCCTCGAATTCCAGGTCACGCGCATGCCGATGCATTTCGGCCTCGAGGGTCTTGATGCGTTTGGCGGCCTGGTCCGGCGACAGGGTGGCGTAGTCGCCACTGCCCTCGGCCACCTTCTCCGCGCCGCGGCGCTTGCGACCTGGCCGGGCGCCCGGGATGCGTGACTCCCCGGCCTCGAGGATGTCTTCGACGCTTTTCTCGATGCCGCGCGGCGTGATGCCCATGGCCTCGTTGTGCGACACTTGCTTCTCGCGACGGCGGTCGGTCTCGTCGATCGCCTTGCGCATGGCGTCCGTGATCGTGTCGCCGTAGAGAATCGCCTTGCCTTCCAGGTTGCGTGCGGCCCGGCCGATGGTCTGGATCAGTGAGCGTTCCGAGCGCAGGAACCCCTGCTTGTCGGCATCCAGGATCCCGATCAGGGCGACCTCGGGGATGTCGAGGCCCTCGCGCAGCAGGTTGATGCCCACCAGCACGTCGAATTCGCCCAGGCGCAGGTCCTGGATGATCTCGACCCGCTCGACGGTGTCGATGTCGGAGTGCAGGTAGCGCACCCGCACGTCGTGTTCCATCAGGTAGTCGGTCAGGTCCTCGGCCATGCGTTTGGTCAAGACCGTGACCAGGACCCGCTGTTTCTTCTCCGCGCGCAGACGGATTTCGGAGAGCAGGTCGTCGACCTGGCTCGCCACCGGACGGACCTCGATCTGTGGGTCCACCAGGCCGGTCGGCCGAACCACCTGCTCGGCGACCTGGTCGGCGTGCGCCTCCTCGTAGGACCCGGGCGTGGCCGAGACGTAGACCGTCTGGGGCATCAGGCGCTCGAACTCCTCAAACTTCAAGGGGCGGTTGTCCATCGCCGAGGGCAGGCGAAAGCCGAAGTTGACCAGCGTCTCTTTGCGTGACCGGTCGCCCTTGTACATGCCGCCCAGTTGCGGGACGGTCACGTGCGACTCGTCGATGATCAGCAGCGCATCCGCCGGCAGGTAGTCGTACAGACATGGTGGCGGCTCGCCCGACTGGCGTCCGGACAGGTAGCGCGAGTAGTTCTCGATGCCGTTGCAGTAACCCAGCTCTTGGATCATCTCGATGTCGAAGCGGGTGCGCTGGGCCAGGCGCTGCGCCTCGACCAGCTTGTCCTGCGATTCGAGATCCTTGAGCCGCTCGTCGAGCTCGACCTTGATGTGTTCGATCGCCTTGAGCAGGCGCTCGCGCGGGGTGACGTAGTGCGAGGACGGGTAGACCGTGTAGCGCGGGACCCGGCGACGCATCTGGCCGGTGAGCGGGTCGAACAGCGTGATCTGCTCGATCTCGTCGTCGAACAGCTCGATGCGCACGCCCTCGTCGTCGGCCTCGGCCGGGTGGATGTCGATCACGTCGCCACGTACCCGGTAGGTGCCGCGGCGGAATTCCGTGTCGTTGCGGGTGTATTGCATCTCCGCCAATCGCCGAACGATCTGGCGCTGGCTGACCTGGTCGCCGCGCACCAGGTGGAGGATCATCTTCAGGTACGCCTCGGGGTCGCCCAGGCCGTAGATCGAGGAGACGGTGGCGACGATGATCACGTCGCGACGCTCGAACAGCGCCTTGGTAGCCGACAGGCGCATCTGCTCGATATGCTCGTTTACCGAGGCATCCTTCTCGATGAAGGTGTCCGAAGCCGGCACGTAGGCCTCGGGCTGGTAGTAGTCGTAGTAGGAGACGAAGTACTCCACCGCATTGTGCGGAAAGAAGCCCTTGAGTTCGCCGTAGAGCTGCGCGGCCAGCGTCTTGTTGGGCGCGAGCACCAATGCCGGACGCTGCACTTCGTGGATGACGTTGGCCATGGTGAACGTCTTGCCCGAGCCGGTCACGCCGAGCAGGGTCTGGTGCATCAGCCCGTCATTGAGGCCCCCGACGAGGGTCTCGATGGCGCGGGGTTGGTCGCCGGCCGGCTGGTAGTCTGTTGCGATCTGGAAATGGTGTTCTGACATAGGGCGGGAGTATATAGGTTGGAGGCTCGGCTTTCCGACGGCTTTTGCGCCAGCAAGCCTGCACGAATAGCCAACGCCTCTGCGGGTCGCCAGGCGTCCAGATGCTAGGCGCGGTGCGCCGTCCAATGGCCGTAGTCCATGGCAAAGGCTGAACCGGATCGGCACGAGGCCGATCCGGCCGGTGTGAGCCGGCCCGGAGGGCGAGGTTCAGGGACGAACCTTGCGACACCGCAGATGGGCGCCTGGCGGCCCGTTCCGGCCACGCGTTGCTTCGGCGCTTCCCGGGCTGCGGCGTGCCACCGGCACGCCGTTCCGGGTCGCCCTGCGGGGCTTGCCGGCTTGCCCGCCCTCGGTGTTCCCGATTTTGGCCGGGCCCGAGTGATGGCTCTGGGCCCGCCTTCGAAATCGGTGCCTTGATGGCGAACAAGCCGGTAAGCCAGAGGCATTGGCTATTCGTGCAGAGTTTCCTTTATCATGCTCGGCTATATCCCTTGCCGAAACCCGAGACTAAGCGCGTGTTTCGCGAGTGACTTTCCAGACGCACTTTTCAGGTATCCATGACCGATTCAAACCTCGAAGACCCCAATGCCCCGCGCGAGGCCGAGAAATACGACAACCCCGTGGCCAGCCGCGAGTACCTGCTCGAGCTGCTGGCCAAGCAGGATGGCCCGATCACGCTCAACCGGCTGATCAGCGAGCTCGGCTACGATGGTGACGAGGAGCGTATCGAGGGCCTGCGTCGTCGGCTGCGCGCGATGGAGCGTGACGGGCAGGCCATCCGCAACCGCCGCGGCGGCTATGTGCCGGTGACCAAGGCCGAGCTGGTGCGCGGGCGGGTGATCGGTCATCGCGACGGTTTCGGCTTTATGGTGCCGGACGAGGGCGGCAACGACGTTTTCCTCTCGCCGCGGGTGATGCGCGCCCTGCTGCACGGCGACCGTGCCGTGGTGCAGGTGGTCGGCGAGGATCGCCGCGGCCGGCCCGAGGGCGCGCTGGTCGAGGTGATCGAACGGGCCAATGCCGAAGTCGTTGGTCGACTGGTGATCGAGGCGGGTGTGGCCTTCGTCATCCCCGACAACAAGCGCATGACGCAGGACGTGCTGCTCCCGATGGAGGCGCTGGGCGGGGCGAAGGACGGCCAGATCGTCCGCGTCGCGCTGGTCGAGCAGCCGACCCAGCGGCACAAGCCGGTCGGCAAGGTGATCGAGGTGCTCGGCGATCACATGTCGCCGGGCATGGAAATCGATGTTGCCATCCGCGCGCACGGGATTCCGCACGAGTGGCCCGAGGCGGTCCGCGACCACGTCAAGGACATGAACGATCAGGTGGCCGAGGCGGACAAGGTCGGCCGGGTCGACCTGCGTGACGTGCCGCTGGTCACCATCGACGGTGCCGATTCCAAGGACCTCGACGACGCGGTCTTCTGCGAGCCAACGCCCAAGGGCTTCCGCCTGCTGGTCGCCATCGCGGATGTCTCGCACTACGTGCGCATCGGCTCGGCGCTCGACGAGGAAGGCTTCCGTCGCGGCACCTCGGTCTACTTCCCCGGCCGGGTGGTGCCGATGCTGCCGGAGATCCTCTCCAACGGTTTGTGCTCGGTGAACCCGGACATCGATCGCCTCTGCCTGTGCGCTGAGATGCTGATCAACAGCCAAGGCCAGATCATCCGTTCGCGCTTCTTCGAGGGCGTGATGAGAAGCCATGCGCGCCTGACCTACGACAACGTCGCCGCCATGGTGCTCGACCACGACCAGGCCGAGCGCGAGAAGTATGCGCACGTGATCAAGCCGGTCGAGGCCCTCCACGATCTCTACAAGATCCTGCGTGCCGAGCGCGAGCGACGTGGTGCGATCGACTTCGACACCATCGAGACCAAGATCGTCTTCGGCGAGAACCGCAAGATCGAGGCGATCGTGCCTTACGAGCGCAACGACGCGCACAAGATCATCGAGGAGTGCATGATCGCGGCTAACGTGGCTGCCGGTCGCTTCCTCGCTCGGCGCAAGATCCCATCGCTCTACCGTGTGCACGACCGCCCGGGCGCCGAGAAGATCGACGATCTGCGTGCCGCGCTCAAGGAAAAGGGGCTGACGCTCGGCGGGGGCGACAAGCCCACGCCGGCGGACTTCAATGCCCTGATCGAGGAGGCCAAGGGTCGGCCGGACTTCGCCACCGTGCAGACCCTGCTGCTGCGCTCGCTGAAACAGGCGGTATACGCGCCGGACAACCTGGGACACTTCGGTCTCGCGCACGAGCACTACGCCCACTTCACCTCGCCGATCCGTCGCTATCCGGACCTGATGGTCCACCGTGCCATTCGCCACGTGCTGCGTACCGGTGAGGCCGAGCATTTCCCTTACAGCCACGAGGAAATGCTGCTGATCGGCGAGCACTGCTCGAACAACGAGCGCCGCGCCGACGAGGCGACCCGCGACGCCACCGACTGGCTCAAGTGCGAGTTCATGCTCGACAAGGTGGGCAACGTCTATGAAGGCCGGGTGGCCTCAGTCTTGGGCTTTGGGTTGTTCGTCCAGCTCAAGGATTTCTTCGTCGACGGCCTGCTGCACATCACCGCCCTCAAACGCGATTTCTATCACTTCGATCCGGTGACCGTCTCGCTCAAGGGCGAACGTAGCGGCAAGACCTATGCGCTCAACGACACGCTCCGCGTGCGGGTCGCTCGGGTCGATCTCGACGAGCGCAAGATCGACTTCATGCTGCCGGACGACGACGAAGGCACCGACGCGGATCAGCCGGCCGGCGATTCGGGCGGCGACCATGGCAAGCCCCCGAAGGGCCCGGGGCGCAAAGACGACAAGTCCGCTGAGAAGTCAGACGTAACATCTGCTGAGAAATCGGACGGCGATTCAGATGAGACATCATCAGATGAGACGTCAGAGGGCAAATCAGGCGATGAGAGTGATGGCGGTGGCAAGAAGCGCCGCCCGCGCCGCCGTCGTCGCCGCAAGCCCCAGGACGGCAACGGCAGCCAGGCCGATGGCCAAGCAGATGGCCAGGCCGCGGACCAGTCCGGCGATCAGGACGGGAACAAGGGCAAGCCCGGCGCCTCGTCCGACTGACGGTCAACGCGATGTCCCGTGCCGAAGAACCCACCTGGATTGGCGGCTTTCACGCCGTCGAGGCCGCCCTGCGCGAGCGCCCGGAGCGCGTCGAGCGGGTCGCCCTGAGCGGGCGGGAAGACCGTCGCGCTCGTCGCCTGCAGGCCCTCGCCGAGCGGGCCGGCGTCACGGTCGAATCGCGCGATGAGCCCTGGTTCGACAAGCTGCGCAGCGACGGCAGTCCCCTGAAGCATCAGGGAGTCGCGGCGCGAGTGGTCCTGAATCAGGCCGGTGACGAGCAGGACCTGGCCGCGTTGCTCGACGCCCAGAACCAGGCACCCCTGCTGCTGGTCCTGGATGGCGTGACCGACCCGCACAACCTGGGTGCCTGCCTGCGGGCCGCCGAGGCCGCCGGGGTGCTGGCGGTGGTCGCGCCCAGGGACCGGGCCTGCGGCCTGACGCCCGCCGCCCGCAAGACCTCGACGGGTTCCGCCGAGCGTCTGGCCTTCATCCAGGTGACCAACCTGGCGCGCACCCTGGCCGACCTCAAGGCGCGTGGCCTGTGGATCGTCGGGGCGGCCGGTGAGGGACCGGTCTCGCTCTACGAGAGCGATTTCGCCTGCGAGCCGGTCGCCCTGGTGATGGGGGCCGAGGGCGGCGGGCTGCGTCGCCTCACCCGCGAGCGCTGTGATCAACTGATCCATATCCCGATGGCGCCGAGTGTCGAGAGTCTCAACGTGTCCGTGGCCTCGGCCGTCTGCCTGTTCGAGTTCCGGCGCCAACGACTGGCGGCGGGCGGCTGAGACGGTCGCGCCCTCGACGACTCCCGTCGAAACCGGCCGGCGTTTCCGTTAAAATGTCGACCGAATCATTTAAATATGGTCTGGTGTTCCCGCCCTCGACGGCGAACGCCCACCAGGGAGTCAGCAGCCGTCATGAACCTTTCCGACCGGGTCCGCCGGGTCCGCCCCTCACCGACACTTGCCGTCACCGCCAAGGCCGCCGAACTGCGTGCCGAGGGTCGAGACATCATCAGTCTCGGTGCCGGCGAGCCAGACTTCGATACCCCGAAACACATCGGCGAGGCGGGCATCCAAGCGATCCGCGACGGCTTTACCCGTTACACCGCAGTCGAGGGCATTGTCGAGCTGCGCCAGGCCATCGCCGACAAGCTCAAGGCCGACCAGAGGCTCGAGTACGGCCTCGACCAGATCATCGTTTCCACCGGCGGCAAGCAGAGCATCTTCAATCTCTGCCAGGCCCTGCTCAATCCGGGTGACGAGGCCATCATCACGGCACCGTACTGGGTCTCCTACCCGGACATGGTGCGCCTGGCAGGCGGCGAGCCGGTGATCGTCTCGGCCGGCCAGAACCAGGGATTCAAGATGACTCCGCGCCAGCTGGCGACGGCGATCACCGACAAGACCCGCCTGGTGATGCTCAACAGCCCGTCGAACCCGACCGGGGTGGCCTACACCCGCGAGGACTGGGCCCAGCTGGCCGACGTGCTGCGCGATCACCCCGAGATCGTGATCGCCACGGACGACATGTACGAAAAGATCCTCTGGGCCGACGAGCCATTCTCGAACATCGCCATGGTGGCGCCGGACCTGATCCCGCGCACCGTGGTGCTCAACGGCGTGAGCAAGGCCTACGCCATGACGGGCTGGCGGATCGGCTACGCTGCCGGTCCGGCCGCCCTGATCAAGGCGATGAAGGTGCTGCAGTCGCAGAGCACCTCGGGGGCCTGTTCGATCGCCCAGAAGGCGGCCTGCGAGGCGATCGCCGGCGATCAGTCGGAGATCCATGCCATGGTGGCGGCGTTCCGCGAGCGCCACAATTTCGTGGTCGAGGCGCTCAACGACCTGCCGGGCGTCACCTGCCTGCCGGGGCAGGGCGCCTTCTACAGCTTCCCCGACGTCTCAGCGGCGATGAAGGCGCTGGGCATCGACGACGATGTCGCCTTCGCCGAGCACCTGCTGGAAAAGGCCGGTGTGGCGGTGGTGCCGGGTTCGGCCTTCGGCGCCCCAGGCCACGCCCGGCTGAGCTACGCAACCAGCCTGGATGCGTTGCGCGAGGCGATCGACCGGATCCGCGCGGTCCTGCCGGCGGCCTGAACGAACCCCTGCATTTCTATCGCGGCCGGCAGGGAGGTTGGCCGCTTTTTCATTGCCTGCAATTATTGCCTGCATTTCAAGCCCGAAGGGTTGGGAGTTGATTGATGGACGAGAACCGTAAGAAGGCCTTGGGCGCCGCCCTGTCGCAGATCGAACGCCAGTTCGGCAAGGGCGCGGTGATGCGCATGAACGACGAGGGACGACGGAATGTCCCGGTGATTAGCACCGGTTCAATCTCGCTGGATGCCGCGCTCGGCATCGGCGGGTTGCCGCGTGGTCGCGTGGTCGAGATCTACGGTCCGGAGTCCTCGGGCAAGACCACGCTGACCTTGCAGACCATCGCCCAGGCACAGAAGGCAGGCGGCACCTGCGCCTTCATCGACGCCGAGCACGCCCTCGACCCGGGCTATGCCGAGAAGCTAGGCGTGAACGTCGATGACCTGCTGGTGAGCCAGCCGGACACCGGCGAGCAGGCGCTGGAAATCGCCGACATGCTGGTGCGCTCGGGGGCCGTTGATTGCGTGGTGATCGACTCCGTGGCCGCCCTGGTGCCCAAGGCGGAGATCGAGGGCGAGATGGGCGATTCCCACGTCGGCCTACAGGCCCGCCTGATGAGCCAGGCGCTGCGCAAGCTCTCCGGCAACATCAAGCGCACCAACTGCATGGTGATGTTCATCAACCAGATCCGGATGAAGATCGGCGTCACCTACGGCAGCCCGGAGACCACCACCGGTGGCAACGCGCTCAAGTTCTACTCCTCCGTTCGTCTCGATATCCGTCGCGTCGGTGCGGTGAAGAAGGGCGAGGAGATCATCGGCAACCAGACCCGCATCAAGGTGGTGAAGAACAAGATGGCGCCGCCGTTCAAGGTGGTCGAGTGCGACATCCTCTACGGCGAGGGCATCTCCCACCTGCTCGAACTGGTCGACCTGGGCGCCAAACACGGCATCATCCAGAAGGCTGGCGCCTGGTACTCCTACGGCGACACCCGCATCGGTCAGGGCAAGGACAACGCCCGCCAGTTCCTCGCCGAGAACCCGGAGATTGCCGCGGAGATCGAGGCCCAGGTGCGCGAGATCATGATGCCCAAGCCGGTCGTGGCCGAGACCGAGGCCAGCGAGACACCGGTCGACGAGACCTCCTAAGCCGGGCCGCGTCCCATGGACGAGGAGACGCGTCGCCTGCTCGACTGCGAGAAGCGCGCGGTCGGCCTGCTCGCCCGTCGCGAGCACGCCCGGCTCGAGCTCGCCCGCAAGCTGGCCGATCGGGGCTTTGCCGCCGACGAGGTCGAAACGGTGCTCGATCGGCTGGCCGAGGAGGGCTGGCAGTCGGATCGACGTTACGCCGAGAGCCTGATCCGCGCTCGGTCGTCGCGGCGCTACGGCCCGGATCGCATCGCCAACGAACTGTCCCAGCAGGGCGTCGACGAAGCGGTGGTGGGAGAGGCCTTCGCCGCCGAGCCCCGTGACTGGGCCGATTTGGCGCGCGAGCAGTTGCTGGCGCGGTTTCGCGGCCCGCCCGAGGATTTCCCCGAGCGTGCCCGGCGCCACCGTCACCTCGTCCGTCGCGGGTTTCCGCCCGATCTTTCCCACGAGCTGGCCGGCTGGTGGCCTGACACGGAGTCGGATCAGGACGTTTTCTGATCCGACTCTTTTGTCTGGCTCACCCCTTGCCGCCAACCGATTCGATCGGGTCTGCGGGGCGAATTGACCGGCAGATCGGTCCTTCCGTGCCGGATTCCTGTTCGGCCGCGGTTTCCCTGCGCTACAATCCGCGCTTTGTCCTCCCGTTTTCCGAGATGGTTCGTGCATGAAGACCAGCGCCGAAATTCGTCAGTCCTTTCTGGATTTCTTCGCCGAGCGGGGGCACGAGGTCGTGCCCTCCGCGTCGTTGATCCCGGCCAATGACCCGACGCTCCTGTTCACCAACGCCGGCATGGTGCCCTTCAAGGAGGCCTTTCTCGGCCAGGAGAAGCGGGCCAGCCCGCGCGCGGTCTCGGTGCAGCGCTGCGTGCGCGCCGGCGGCAAGCACAACGATCTGGAGAACGTCGGCTATACCGCCCGGCATCACACCTTCTTCGAGATGCTGGGCAACTTCAGCTTCGGCGACTACTTCAAGCGCGAGGCGATCCGCTACGGCTGGGACTTCCTCACCCAGACCCTCGGCCTGCCCGCCGAGCGCCTGCTGGTGACCGTCTACGAGAGCGACGACGACGCCTACGCCCACTGGCGCGATGACATCGGCCTGCCGGAAGACCGCATCCTGCGCATCGGCGACGATCCCGATGGTGGCTCGGACAACTTCTGGCAGATGGGCGACACCGGCCCATGCGGTCCCTGCTCCGAGATTTTCTACGACCATGGCCCGGAGATCCCCGGCGGTCCGCCGGGTTCGCCCGACGAGGACGGCGACCGCTTCATCGAGATCTGGAACATCGTCTTCATGCAGTACGACCGGGCGGCCGACGGCACGCTCTCCGATCTGCCCAAGCCCTCGGTGGATACCGGCATGGGGCTCGAGCGTCTCGCGGCCGTGCTCCAGGGCGTGCATTCGAACTACCAGATCGACCTGTTTCACCACCTGATCGATGCGGCCGCCGAGACCACCGGTGCGACCGACCGTGATTCGGCCTCGCTCAAGGTGATCGCCGACCACATCCGTTCCTGCGCCTTCCTGGTGGTCGACGGCGTGCGTCCCGGCAACGAGGGCCGCGACTACGTCCTGCGCCGGATCATCCGCCGCGCGGCCCGTCACGGCCACAAGCTCGGTCAGGACGCGCCGTTCTTCCACAAACTGGTCGGCCCGCTGGTCCGGGAAATGGGTGCGGCCTACCCGGAGCTGGTCGAGGCCGCCGACGAGGTCGAGCGCGTCCTGCTGGCCGAGGAAGAGCGCTTCCTGCAGACGCTTGCCTCCGGCATGCAGGTGCTCGAGCAGGCCGTCGCCGGGCTGCCCGCCGGCGGCACCATTGACGGCGAGACCGCCTTCAAGCTCTACGACACCCACGGCTTTCCGCTGGATCTCACCGCGGACATCGCCCGCGAGCGCGGTTTGGCCGTGGACGAAGCCGGCTTCGAGCGCGAGATGGCCGAGCGCCGCGCCCAGTCGCGCGCCGCGAGCCATTTCACCGCCGAGACGATCAAGATCGGCACGGACGAGCCCACCCGGTTCGAGGGCTACGCGCAGGCGTCCCTCGAGGCGCAGGTGGTCGCGGTGGCCTGCGAAGGCAGCCAGGCCGAGGCGCTCGAGGGCGCGCAGGACGGCGTGATCGCGCTGGACCGCACCCCCTTCTACGCCGAATCCGGTGGCCAGGTGGGCGACACTGGCGTGATCGAGTCGGCCAATGGCCGCTTCGTCGTCCACGATACCCAGAAACAGGGTGGCGTCTTCCTGCACCACGGCACGCTCACCGACGGGCGCATGGCTGCCGGCGATGCGGTCAGCGCGCACATCGACGGCCGGCGCCGCGCGGAGATCCGCCTCAACCACTCCGCGACGCACCTGCTGCACGCCGCCTTGCGCGAGGTGCTGGGTGAACACGTCCAGCAGAAGGGTTCGCGCGTCGGCCCCGAGACCCTGCGCTTCGATTTCTCGCACGACAAGCCGGTCACCCCGGAGCAATTGCGCAAGATCGAGCGGCTGGTCAATGCCGAGGTGCGCGAGAACCACGCCGTCGAGACCCGCGAGATGGCGATCGACGATGCGCGTGCCGCCGGTGCGATGGCCCTGTTCGGCGAGAAGTATGGCGACACCGTGCGCGTGGTAACCATGGGGCCGTTCTCGATGGAGCTCTGTGGCGGCACGCACGCGAGCCGCGGCGGTGATATCGGCCTGTTCAAGATCCTGGCCGAGTCCGGCGTGGCCTCAGGCGTGCGCCGCATCGAGGCAGTCACCGGGGCAGCCGCGCTGGCCGAGGCCGAGCGCGCCGATCAGACCGTGGGCGAGATTGCCGACTTGCTGCGCGGCCCCAGGACCGAGGCGGCCGAGCGGGTCGCGCAGATGCTGGAGCGCTCGCGGCAACTCGAACGCGAACTGGCCAGGCTCAAGGCCGAGCTAGCCTCGGCCAGTGGTGACGAACTGGCCGACAGTGCCGAGACCATCGGCCCGGCCAAGGTGCTGGTCGCCGAACTCCCCGGCGCGGATGCCGGCGCCCTACGCGAGAGCATGGACAAGCTGCGCGACAAGCTCGGCACCGCCGCGATCCTGCTGGGCACCGTCGATGACGGCAAGGTGCGCCTGGTGGCTGGGCTGTCGAAGGATCTGACCAAGACCTTCAAGGCCGGCGACTGGGTCAATGTCGCCGCCGCCGAGGTGGGCGGCAAGGGCGGTGGTCGACCGGACATGGCGCAGGCCGGCGGCAGCCAGCCCGAGCGCCTCGCCGAAGCCCTTGCCGCGGCACGTGCCTGGGTGGCCGATCAACTGGGCTGAACCTAGCCGCCGCTCCCGTGTCGCACGGTAATTAGCCGGCCGGCGGATGAAAAAGTCAAGCGGGCAGTTTATACTGCTCGGCTGCTTTGACTTTCTCACGTCAGTGACAAGGAGCTGGCATCCGGCAATGGATGCCGAGGAAACCAGAATATGGCGTTAATCGTACAGAAATACGGCGGTACCTCGGTCGGCACGGTCGAGCGTATCCAAGCGGTCGCCGAGCGCGTGCAGCGCGCGGTGGCCAATGGCGACTCAATGGTCGTCGTGGTCTCTGCCATGAGCGGCGAGACCAATCGCCTGGTCGGCATGGCCAATCAGATCCAGGCCGAGCCCAGCCCGCGCGAGCTCGATACCCTGGTGGCTACCGGCGAGCAGGTCACCATCGCGCTGCTGTCCATGGCCCTGCAGGCGCGCGGCCAGGATGCGCGCTCCTACACCGGTGCGCAGGTGCGCATCCTCACCGACAGCACCCACACCAAGGCGCGCATCCAGTCGATCGACACCGACACGATCCGCGGCGATCTCGATGCCGGTCGCGTGGTCGTGGTCGCCGGCTTTCAGGGCGTGGACGAGCACGGCCAGATCACCACGCTCGGACGCGGCGGCTCGGATACCTCGGCGGTGGCCCTGGCCGCGGCGCTCAAGGCCGACGAGTGCCAGATCTACACCGACGTCGACGGCGTCTACACCACCGACCCGCGAGTCGTGCCCAAGGCCCGCCGGCTCGACCGGATCACCTTCGAGGAAATGCTGGAAATGGCCAGCCTGGGCTCGAAGATCCTGCAGATCCGGTCGGTGGAGTTCGCCGGCAAGTACAACGTGCCCCTGCGGGTGATGTCCTCGTTCCAGGACGGCCCCGGCACCCTGATCACCCTGGAGGAAGACGGCGTGGAAGAACCAGTAATTTCCGGGATCGCGTTCCACAAGGACGAGGCCCAGTTGACCATCAAGGGCGTGCCGGACAGCCCGGGTATCGCCTACAAGATCCTTGGCCCGATCGGCGAGGCCAATATCGAAGTCGACATGATCCTGCAGAACATCGGTGCCGACGACACCACTGATTTTACCTTCACGGTGCACCGCAACGACTTCGACAAGGCGCTCGACCTGATGCGCACCACCGCCGAAGAGCTCGACGCGCGGGAGGTCTCCGGCAACCACAACATCGTCAAGATCTCGCTGGTGGGCGTGGGCATGCGCTCGCATGCCGGCATCGCCTCGAAGATGTTCCGGGTGCTGGCCGAGGAAAAGATCAATATCCGCATGATCGCCACTTCCGAGATCAAGATCTCGGTCGTGATCGACGACAAGTACCTGGAACTGGCGGTGCGTGCGCTGCACGATGCCTTCGAGTTGGATACCCCGGAAGTATCCCTGAGCTGATCGGCGGTTTACAGGCTAATATCCGGCAAGGCCCCCGACGGAACACAGGTGGGGCCAGCAAACACAGAGGCTGACCAGTATGTTGATTTTGACTCGCCGAATTGGTGAGGTACTGCGCATCGGCGACGACGTCGCCATCACGGTGCTCGGTATCAAGGGAAACCAGGTCCGAATCGGTATCGATGCGCCCAAGGATGTCTCCGTGCATCGCGAGGAAATCTATCAGCGCATCAAGAGCGAGACCGATCAGGGCGAAGAGGGCGATCCTTCAAGCTGAGGATCGTTCGGTCGCGACCGTTCCGCCGCCGTCGCTCGCATGAAATCCCTGCGTGATTCGTCGTCGTGTCGTCGCCTTCGAGCGTTGTCATGACGGGTGATCCCCCTCGGATGGTAAGATGGTGCGTGGCGTTCCGGCGGCATTGATTCCTGCCGTCAAAGCCGCTACCATGCGGCGCTTGTTGGAGAGGTGGCCGAGTGGCTGAAGGCGCTCCCCTGCTAAGGGAGTAAGGGGTTGATAGCCCCTTCGAGGGTTCGAATCCCTCTCTCTCCGCCACATCGAAAAAAGCCCCGTCGGGATGCCTGGCGGGGCTTTTTGCTGTCCGGTTGCGCGCGTATCGCTAGCCGGGGCGATTGCGCGCGGCCTTCAGCGCTTCATTCTGACGCAGGCCGGCGAAGCGGCCTTCAGATCGGCAGGGCCTCGTCTCATGCGCTGGCGACGACTAGAGCTGTGGGCGCCAGGTGTGGCGTGGATGCGCTCGAATGCCGGCAAGCACCGGGTGACGTGATCGAGAAGAGCACGGTCCCCGCCGAACACCCGGTAGTCGCGTTCGGGCCGCGCTTCAGCCAGCCTCGGTTCGAGCTCGCGGCTGCGGCCGGTTCGTTTCACGGTCCGGCTCGGGTCCGGCCTTCGCTTCCGGTCTGGCAAGGGGGGTGGTATTCGCTCGAGGCGACCCGGTTGCGGCCCTCGCGCTTTGCCAGGTAGAGCGCACGGTCGGCGGCGGCGATCAGGTTGTTGATCGACTCATTCCGGCCGTCGCTTCGAGTCACCCCGGCGCTGGCGGTGATGGTTTCGGATTCCAGTGGCGCCGACCATTCCAGCGCCTCGATTTCCTCGAGCATGCTGGCGGCCAGTCGACAACCGCAGGCCGATTCGTCCTCGAGCAACAGGCCGAGGAGAAACTCCTCGCCACCCCAGCGCATGGCGACTGCCCCACGCGGGGCATGCCGCTCGATGACCCGCCCCAGGCTTTCCAGCACCGAATCCCCGGCCAGGTGGCCAAAGCGATCGTTCACGGGCTTGAAGTGATCGACATCCACGGCGATGAGCGCGAGTCGACGGGAGGATTCGCGCGCGGTCGCGAGCAGTTTTTCGAGCTGCTCCATTCCCTTGCGGCGGTTGAGCAGCCCCGTGAGCATGTCCCGGTCGGCCTCCCGTTGCAGTCGCGATTCGACCGCCTTGGCGTCGGTGACGTCGTGGACCAGGCCGGTGACGCGAAGGGGCCGGCGCTGGTCGTCCCACTCGACCACCGAGCCGCGGTCGTTCACCCAGAGATAGTGACCGTTGCGGTTGCGCAGCCGGTAGACGGCCTCGAACTGGTGCCGCTCGCCCCCAAGATGGTCCTCGAGGGTGGCGATGACCACCGGCAGGTCCTCGGGGTGGACGTTGTCCTTCCAGGTCTCGATCACCTCGGGCATTTCCTCCGGACCGTAACCCAGCAGGCTGTGCAGTCGCGGGCTGAACACCAGGCGACCCTCGGCGGGATACCAGTCCCAGACGCCATCGGCGAGATCGTGGAGGATCTGCCAGCGATTGTCCGAGGCCGTTGCCGGATCGGCGATACCCGGTCGGCGGCTGATGTTGCGCGCCACGGAAACGAAACGTTCCCGCCCATCGATGTGGGCTGCCGTGGTGACCACCTCGACCGGCAGCTCGCTGCCGTCGGCGCGGCGGTGCGAGCCGATGAAACGGTAGGGCGAATTCAGCCGGATGACCTCGGCGATCTCCGACCACGCCGGCATGCCGTGCACCTGCGTTTGCAGCGACAGCACGGAGTGCTCGAGCACGTCCTCGCGGGCGAGCAGCAGGTCGTCGTGGGCGGCGCGATTGCAGTCGATGATCCGGGAGGTGGCCGGATCGATCACGTAGACGGCATCGGGCAGGGCGTGCAGAAGCGAAGTACTCGGATCATCCATGACGAGTGGGAATGCCAGTAGTGATGGTGGGGTTATTCTGGCAGCTTACGCGACAATTCCCAATGCCTTCAGCGCTGCTCGGCAAGCAGCTGGCGGATCATGCCATCGGCGCGATTGGCGTAGCCGCCGCCGAACAGGTTGAAGTGGTTGAGCACGTGATAGAGGTTGTAGAGCGTCTTGCGCACCCGGTAGCCGGGGTCGAGCGGCATGTGGGCCTGGTAGGCGCGATAGAAGCCGGGCGAAAAGCCGCCGAACAGTTCGGTCATGGCGATCTCGGCCTCGCGATCGGCGCGGTAGGTGGCCGGGTCGAACAGCACCGGGGTGCCATCGGCCAGCGCGCCGTGATTCGCTCCCCACATGTCGCCGTGGATCAGGGCAGGGTAGGGGCGGTAGTCGGTGAAGAAGGCGGGCAGGGCGTCGATCAGCTCGTGACCGGCATCGATCGTGCGCCCCCAGAGGCCGCGCTCGGCGGCCCATTCGAGTTGCGGGGCGAGGCGTCGCTGACCGTAGAACCGGGCCCAGTCGTCGTCCTCGCCATGTAGCTGGGGCATCGCGCCGATGAAGTTGTCTTCCGGCCAGCCGAAGGCCGGCTGCGGTTCGGCATGCAATTCGGCCAGCGCCTCGCCTAGGGCAGTGTCATTGACGGGGCCGAGATCGAGCCATTCGAGTAGCAGGTAGGCCACGCCATCCACGCTGCCGGTGGCGATGACCTGCGGGGTGCGGATGCGGGTGCCCAGGGCCTCGAGTCCGCGCGCCTCGGCCGGAAACATACCGTCACCGCGGTCGGCATGGGTCTTGATGAACAGCGGGGCGGCATCGGTCTCCAGGCGGGCGGCGTCGGCGATGCAGCCGCCGCCGACGGGCTGGTGTCCCCGCAGTGCGAGGCGGGGGTGCTCGGCCAGCCTTGCCCCCAGGTCCCCCCCGGGCGTGTCGGCGTTACGAAGGCCCTTTAGGGCGTCATCGAGCAGTGTCTGGAAGTCGGGTCGGGCAGCCATAGCGTTGGTAGAGTTCCTCCTGCTTGGTTTCAATCCAGTCCTGGACGATCGCGTTGACCTCGCTGG
>JBHEOB010000022.1:532-21585 GCA_046261775.1 Guyparkeria sp. | reverse complement strand
GAGCGGTCGTCTCAATGCCGGCCTCTTCCAACTGCCGTCGCAAGGCCGTGATCTCCTTGCCCGGCAGGGGGCCGAGAATCACGCGATGGTAACGCTGCCCGCCAACCTCGACCGGGTCGACTCGGCTTTCCACGCCAAGCAGGGCGAGCTCGGCCTTGCGCGCCTCGGCATCTTGCGCCTTGCTGAACGATCCGGCCTGCACCAGGAACCGCTCATCCGGCGCCAGCTCGGGTTGTCGATCGGGCACCTCCGCCTGCGGCTCCTCGGGCTCCGCGCTGGAACGGGGCGGCTGGTTCCCCTGCTCCGGCAAGAGGGTGTAGAACTGGAATTCGGGTGAAACGGCCTGTTTTTCAGGCGGCTTTTCCACGCTGCGGGTATCGGTCTGCCCGCTCGCCGGGGCGTCAGGCTGGGTGTTTTTCTCCGCCGTCAGCCTCGCCATCAGCACCACCAGCCCGACCATCAGCAACAAGGCGATCAGCAGCGCCCACTTGGCGCCACGATTGCCGCCCGAGGTTCGAGCTCGATTCACCTTCCTGCGCCCATTGTTCGTCATCGCGACGCCTACATCTCGTCCGGGGCATTGACGCCGAGCAGCGCCAGCCCGTTGGCCAACACCTGCCGGGTCGCCAGCACCAGATTGAGCCGAGCGTTGCGCAGTGCCGCGTCGTCCCCCAGCAGGAAGGCATGCGCGTTGTAGTAGCTGTGAAAATCCTGCGCCAGATCACGCAGGAAATGAATCAGCTGGTGCGGTTCGTGCGCGCCGGCGGCGCGTTCGACCAGCGCCGGGTACTGCGACAGTCGCTTGAACAGGGCCTGCTCGTGCGACTCGGTCAGCCGGGCGTAGGCCTCTCGACCAGCCTCAGGCTCATGGGCAAACCCGCGCAACGGCAGCTGGCGCAGCACCGAGGCCACCCGGGCATGAGCGTACTGGATGTAGTAGAGCGGGTTCTCGTTGCTCTGGCTCTTGGCCAGATCCAGGTCGAAGTCGAGGTGCTGGTTGGCCGCGCGCATGACGTAGAAGAAGCGTGCCGCATCGTTGCCCACTTCCTCGCGCAGCTCGCGCAGGGTGACGAAGCTGCCCGAGCGGGTCGACATCGGCACCCGCTCGCCGCCCCGATAGAGGATGGCGAACTGCACCAGCGAGACGATCAGCCGGTCGGCCGGCTTGCCCAGCGCGGTCAGCGCGGCGCGCACGCGGGGCACGTAGCCGTGGTGATCGGCGCCCCAGATGTCGACCACCTGGTCGAAGCCGCGGTCGAACTTGTCGAGGTGGTAGGCGATGTCCGAGGCGAAATAGGTGGTCTGGCCGTTGTCGCGCCGGACCACGCGATCCTTGTCGTCGCCGAAGTCGGTCGAACGGAACCAAAGCGCCCCGTCGCGCTCGTAGAGATGGCCCTCGGCCTCGAGCCGCTCGATGCCGCGCTTGACCAGGCCGCGGTCGGCCAGGCTCTGCTCGGAGTACCAGTTGTCGTAGGTGACCCCGAATTCCGCCAGATCGTCGCGGATATCCGACAGGATGGCATCCAGCGCGGCACGGAACACTAGCTGGTAGTCGGTCTCGCCGAGCAACTCGTGCATGCGACGGATCAGCGCGTCGATGTGACGCTCCCTGTCACCGTTCGGCGCATCCTCCGGCAGATCGGCGAACACCTTGTCCGACTCCACCAACAGCCGCCGGCCGTGCGCATCGGCCAACGCCGCGGCGATATCGAGAATGTAGCCCTCGGAGCGATAGCCGTTGGACGGGAAGGTGATCGCCTCGCCCTGCGCCTCGAGGTAACGCAGCCAGACGCTCGCCGCGAGGATGTGCATCTGCCGGCCGGCATCGTTGACGTAGTATTCGCGCTCGACCTCGGCACCGACTGCCTCGAGCAGGTTCGCCACCACCGCGCCGTAGGCGGCACCCCGGCCGTGACCGACGTGCAGCGGACCGGTGGGGTTGGCCGAGACGAATTCCACCTGAACGCGCTGACCGGCGGCGGCCGTCGACCGGCCGAAACGCTCACCCTCCTCGAGGATGCGGTCGATCAGGGCGAAGGCGGCACCGGCCTCGACAAAGAAATTCATGAAGCCCGGGCCGGCAATCTCGACGCGCTCGACCCCCTCCTGGTCGGCGAAGGCCGCGGCGATGCGCTCGGCGATCGCCCGCGGGGACT
The DNA here is from genome assembly GCA_046261775.1 of Guyparkeria sp. Taxonomy (GTDB): domain Bacteria; phylum Pseudomonadota; class Gammaproteobacteria; order Halothiobacillales; family Halothiobacillaceae; genus Guyparkeria. The sequence continues at coordinate 19,429 of JBHEOB010000022.1, read as the reverse complement.
GCTTCATCGGCTTGGCCAACTGCATAGCGAGATTGCTGGCGAAATCCCCGTGGGCCGGGTCTTTCGGCACCGTCAGCACCGGCTTGACCGACACCTCGACGGGCAGATCGCCCTCGGCGACCAGTTGTTGGCAGATGGCCTGGAGACGTTGTTCGATTACGGCCTTCACGGACGGGATAACCCCTTGCTCTGGAAACGTGGCTCTGGAAACGCGACACGGACACCAAACTCGGCACCGAGAAAGAACGCGATAGTTTAGCGGCAAGCGGGGGCCCAACCAACCGCCGGTTTCTGGCGGGCATCAGCCGGCGCCGGACAGGTCGGCGGGCACCTGCTAAAGTCCGCTTCGGATATTTGAGTCTTTTACTGAGAGAAACCCCACATGGCTGCCCTGCACGAGGACGACTTTCCAGAACCGGTCGGCGCGGACGAACAGCGCATCGCGACCATCGCCGGCGCGGTGAAGACCATACTGACCGAGCTGGGCGAGGACCCCGCCCGCGAGGGGCTGGTCGACACGCCCAAGCGCGTCGCCAAGGCCCTGCTCTACCTAACTCAGGGGCTGGACCAGCGCCTCGACTCGGCCATCGGCAATGCCCTGTTCGCATCCGACAACGACGAGATGGTTGTGGTGCGCAACATCGAGTTCTATAGCCTCTGCGAGCACCACATGCTACCGATCATCGGCCACGTGGACATCGGCTATATCCCGCAGGGCAAGGTGCTGGGGCTTTCCAAGCTCGCCCGCATCGTCGACCTGTACGCCCGCCGCCTGCAAATCCAGGAGAACATGACCCAGCAGATCGCCGAAGCGGTGGAGACCGCTACCGGGGCGGCCGGCGTCGCCGTGCAGGTCCGCGCGGCGCACATGTGCATGGCGATGCGCGGCGTGGAGAAGGTCGAATCCGAGACCATTACCTCGCGGATGACCGGACAATTTCGCGAAAGCGCGCCGACCCGCAACGAATTCATGCAACTGGTGGTGCGCTAACCGATGGGAATATCCCAGCAGACCATCCTGATCACCGGGGTGACGCGCCGGGTCGGCGCCCATCTGGCCGCGCACCTGCTGGCCGCCGGCCACCGTGTCATCGGCAGCTATCGCCACGAGACCGACGCGCTGCGCGGGTTGATCGAACAGGGCCTGATCGCCTTGCCGCTCGACCTGCTCGAACGCGACCGACTCGCCGAGTTCGCCGATCAGGTCGCGGCACGAACCGATCGCCTCGACCTGATCGTGCACAACGCCTCGATCTGGCACCGTGACGAGGACGTCGCGGCCGAGCCGGAACTGGCCACGGCGATGTATACCGTGCACGTGACCAGCCCGATCGAGCTGACCGAACATCTACAACGCGCGCTTCCCGCCCTCGAGCGCGACGACGGCCATGCCGACCGGCAGGTGGTGTTCATCACCGACGCCCACATCGGTGAGGGCGACCCCGAGCATATCCACTACATCGCCTCCAAGGCAGCAATCGAGAGCTCGATCCGCTCGCTGGCACTGCGCTATGCCCCGCACACGCGGGTGAACGCCATCGCCCCCGGCCTGCTGATGTTCCACCCGGGCGATAATGCTGCCTATCGCCACAACCGCCTCAAACGACGTCTGCTGCCATTCGAGCCAGGACCGGGCGTGGTCAGCGAAACGATCGATTACCTGATGACCTGTCCGTTGATCAACCAGGCCGTGGTCCGGCTGGATACAGGCAGACGGTGGGGAAACTGAGAACTGGAAGCTGAACAAAATGGTCGACAGGGCATCCCCGGGTGTCAGCCCAGGGTGTCAAGCCCAGTCAGAAGCGCTCGCCTGACCTCTTCTAGCTGCCAGCTTCAGGCTGGATTCAATTCCATAACCGCCGCCGAACCAGGGCCACGGCAAGGTAATAGGCGATCACGGCGAAGCCGGCCAGCACGGTGAGGTGGGTGAGCAGGTGTTCGACCGGTTCGCCGACGATCAGCGGGCGGATGACCTCGATCGCGTGCGTCAGCGGCAGGATCAGTACGGCGGTCTGCATCCAGTCGGGCAGGGTCTCGATGGGGAAGAAAACCCCCGAGAGCATGAACATCGGGGTAACGACCAGGACGAAGTAGTAGTTGAAGAAGTCATAGTTGCTGGCGATCGCGGTCATGATGATGGCCGGCCCGGCGAAGGCCAGCCCGAGCAGGAACACCACCGGCAGCGCCCACAGCGCCATCCAGCCACCCGGCACCGCGCCCAGCAGGGCGGCGACGATCAGGATCGCCACGGCACTCAACAGCCCCTTGAAGGCCGCCCAGACGGTCTCGCCGAGGATGATGTCGTCGATGTCCAGCGGCGTGGCCATGATCGCGTCGAAGGTCTTTTGCGGCACCATCCGCGTATAGACCGAATACATCCCCTCGAAGCTGACCGAGATCATCGCCGACGAGGCGACGATCCCCGAGGCGAGGAAAACCAGATAGGGCAGCCCGCCGATATCGCCCACCAGCGCCCCCAGCCCGATGCCTAGACCCAGCAGGTAGATCACCGGCTCGCCGAAGTTGAGCACGATCGCCGGGCCCAGCAGCTTGCGCCAGACGAGGAAGTTGCGGGCGAACACGGCAAATGCCGCCGCCCGTGCCCGCGGCATTTGCCAGATCGAACGCTTCATTCTCGCAACTCCCGGCCGGTCAGATGCAGGAACACGTCCTCGAGCCCGGCGCGCCGATGGATCACGGTCAGGCCATCCGGCTGGCCGAGGAAATCGAGTATCTCCGCTGGCGCGCGCGTATAGACGTAGACGGCGGTGCCGTGTCGTTCGGCGCGCCGGGCCATGGAAGCCAGGGTGGCGAACACGGCCTCGCTGACTGCCCCGCGCACCTCGATCACGTCCGGCTCGACATGCCGCCGGATCAACTCGCCGGGACTACCCTGGTCGAGGATCCGGCCCTGATCCATCACCACCAGCTCGTCACAGAGCCGCTCGGCCTCTTCCATGTAGTGGGTGGTCAGCACCAGGGTCACGCCCCGATCGCGCAGCTCGGCCAGCCGTCCCCAGATGACGTGTCGCACCTGCGGATCGAGCCCCGAGGTGGGTTCGTCGAGGATGACCACCTCGGGGTCATTGACCAGCGCGCGGGCAATGGTCAGACGACGCTGCATGCCGCCACTGAGTTGATCGACCCGGGCATCCGCCTTGTGGGCGAGGTTGGCGAACTCGAGCAGCGCATCCACTCGCGGGGCCACCTGCGCACGCGACAGGCCGAAAAAGCGGGCGTACATGAACAGATTCTCGCGCACGGTGAAGTCCGGGTCGAGATTGTCACCCTGGGGCACCAGTCCCACGCGGCCACGGATGGCGCGCGCCTCGGCCGGCAATTCGTGCCCGAGCACAGAGAGAGAGCCCGCGTCGAAGTCGGCCAGCCCCATCAGCATCTTGAGGGTGGTGGTCTTGCCGGCCCCGTTCGGACCCAGAAAGCCGAAGCAGCGCCCCGCCGGAATGTCGAAGTCGACGGCGTCGACGGCGCGCAACGCCCCAAACCGCTTGATCAGCCCACGGGCGCGAACGACTGGCGGTGTGATCGAATGGTTATGGGCAGCAGGTGGATCAGGCAGGGCCACACGCAGATCCTCAGATCAAGAAGGGCCGGGATAATGGTTGACGGTTGAGGCGTTTGCAAGCCGGTGATCGTGACAATCACACCAATCCGGCTGGCGTCAGGTCACGCCGCCGCCTGCCTCGTCCTCGAGGCGCACCGACACCCCGGCGATCAGGGCAAACCGACCACCTTCGTCCCGGATCGGCGTGAGGGTGGTGTGCCAGTGAGCGCGCCCCGCCGGCAGGTCGAGCGTCTCGTGGTAGCGAATCGCCCGCCCTGCCTGAAGGCAGGCACGGTATTGCCGGTTCACGTGGGCGGCCACCTCGGGCGGCAACAGCTCCTCGGGCCGGGCGCCGGACAGTCGCACCCGTGACAGCCCGGTCGCCTGTTCATGGGCGGGGTTGTTAGCGACGAAGACGAAGGACCCATCGGACTCTACCGAGACCAGGAATATCGCCTCCTCGACCCCCTCGACGATCAATCGATACAGCCGCTCGCTCTCGGCCAGACGCGCCTCGAGCATCACGGTCTCGCGCGAATCGATCAATGCCCCGACAACCCGTTCCGGACGCCCCGCTGCATCACGCAACAGGCGGGCATGGTCCGTCACCCAAAGTGCCGAGCCATCCGGCCGCAGCAGCCGGTAGCGGCTGCGCTTGCGATCCTCTTGCCAGCGGGTGAAATCAGCCTCATCGATGGCGTGAGCACGATCGTCCGGGTGCAGCGTCTGCTCCCACCAGTCGGGCCCGTCGATCAGGGCGTCAGGGGTGTAGCCGAGAATCTCACGGATATTGTCACTGACGTACTCGAGCCGATCCGGGCGCTCAGCGCGGAAGGTGTAGATCACCGCCGGACTGGCGGCGAGGAAGGCGTCAAGACGGTCCCGTTCGGCCTGGGCCACGGCGGCAGCGCGGCGCTCGCGATCGACATCGTGGAAGAACCACCAAAGCCGGGCCGGGCGGCCCGGCTCCCCCGCGATCGGCACCGCCTGAACCCGAAACCAGCCGGACCCGCCCTGCACCGCCGGTAATCGCAACGCCCCGTTCCAGCGCTCACCACGCGCGATCGCCCGGTCGAACGCCTCGAGTTGCAATCCTTCCAGGCCTCGTGACAACCAGCCGGAACCGTCGCCTGACTCGGCGACACCGAACGTGCGGCGAAACGCATCGTTGACCAGCAACGACCGCCCCTGCATGTCGGTCAGTTCCAATGGTTGGGGGCTCAACTCGAACAGCGCGTCACGCTCGGCCTCGGTCCGATCGACGAGCACCATCCAGCGGGTACGCTGCCAGCGCGACAACAGCCAGAGCCCCAGCGAGGTCAGCGCAAAGGCGACCAGCACCGCAACCACCAAGGCGGCCAACCGCGCCTGCATGGCGAGGTACAGATCGGTCACCGGCTCGACGGCGACCAGCAGGGCCGTCTTTTCGCTTTCCTGGGTGAGGATCGGCACCGGGTGCGACACAGCCAGCCACTCACGCCCATCGGCAGGAAACCGCCACTGAGCGGGGGGATCGCCCTCGAACTGTCGCAACGCGGTCACCAGCCCGACATTGTCGATCTTGGGACCGTCCACGTAGTAATCCCCGTCACCCACCGGCGCGATATGCCGGCGCTCGCGCATATCTGCCCAGATGTTCTCCTCCGCAATCTCCGCAGGGAGCAGCAGGGTGGCGCGCGCCCCAAGGCTTGCCTCGAGGTAGCTGTCGACCGGCGTAACGCCGGTCCCGACCTCGACGGTGCCGGTCACACGGTTCGAGCCGTCCGAATTCGGGGCCCAGACTGGCTCGACCGCGCGAAAGCCGGAAAACACGCGACCGACCTCGAAACCGGACCGCCCCTGCCCGGTGCGATAGACCTGGGCAAGCAGGGGCCGCAGGACTGCCAACTCGTCACCAAAATATTCCGGGGCGTGCACCCGCAGGAAGCTGACCGCCTCGGGACCGAGGTGGAACTGCAGCACGCGATCCTGGCCATGGATCAGTTCCGAGGCGATCGGAGTCACGGCCCGGGCAAGCTCACGCCTCAGTTCGGCGGCTCCTTCACTCCCGCCACCGCCGCCTTCGAGCTCGACCATGGCCCGCGCCTGCGACAGTGTCTGGCGGACTCGCTCGTCCAACGCGAGTATCCGGGCGATTCTCGCCAGTTCGGCCTGCCGGCTCGAGAGGGCGTAGTCGGTCGTGTTCAGCAAACGATCCGCGCGCGCATCGACATCGGACTCGAACTCACGCTCGACCACCAGCGCGCCCAGCACACCCAGGAGCACCCAGCCCACCAGCACCAGCAGCCAGACGACACGCAGCCCCGGGCGCCGGTTGTCGACCGGCAGTCGGGGCACGGAGTCGTCCTTGTGCGCATCGCGTTCCATCGTGGCGATTATCCCGCATTTGCTTCCCCACGCCTACGGCCAACCGAAATTGGCACGCACAAAAAACCCCGCCAGATGGCGGGGTTCCCGTGCAGCAGGATCCGGGCCGCGGCCCGTCTCAAGTCAGGATCAGCGGATCTTCTGCTTGAGGCTACCGGACTCGTAACGCTTGTACATCTCTTCCAGGGAGATCGGACGGATCTTGGAAGCCATGCCGGCCGAACCGAAGGCCTCGAAGCGTGCCTTGCAGATGGCCTGCATGCCAGCGGTCGCTTCCTTGAGGAACTTGCGCGGGTCGAAGTTCGCTTTGTTCTCTTCGAGATGCTTGCGCACCGCACCGGTGGACGCCATGCGCAGGTCGGTGTCGATGTTGACCTTGCGAACGCCGTGCTTGATGCCCTCGACGATCTCCTCGACCGGCACGCCGTAGGACTGACCCATGTCACCACCGTAGTTGTTGATGATCTGGAGCCACTCTTCCGGAACGGAGGAAGAGCCGTGCATGACCAGGTGCGTTTCCGGAATCCGCTCGTGGATCTCCTTGACGCGGTCGATGCGCAGGACCTGGCCGGTCGGCTTCTGGGTGAACTTGTAGGCGCCGTGGCTGGTGCCGATGGCGATAGCCAGGGCATCACAGTCGGTCTTCCGGACGAAGTCCGCCGCTTCTTCCGGGTCGGTCAGCAGCATGTCCATGTCCAGCTTGCCTTCCGCGCCGTGGCCGTCTTCCTCGCCCATCTCGCCGGTCTCCAGCGAGCCCAGGCAGCCCAGCTCACCCTCGACGGATACACCGCCGGAGTGGGCCATCTCGGTCACCTTGGCAGTGACGCCGACGTTGTACTCGTAGTCGGACGGGGTCTTCATATCGGGCATCAGCGAGCCGTCCATCATGACCGAGGAGAAGCCCGACTGGATCGCACGCAGGCAGACACCCGGATCGGAGCCGTGGTCCTGGTGCATGACGATCGGGATGTGCGGGTACATCTCGGTGGCCGCCTCGACGAGGTGACGCAGGAACGGCTCGCCGGCGTACTTGCGCGCCCCGGCCGAGCCCTGCAGGATCACCGGGCTGTCGACTTCGTCGGCGGCCTGCATGATCGCGTGGATCTGCTCCATGTTGTTGACGTTGAACGCCGGCATGCCGTAGCTGTGTTCAGCGGCATGGTCCAGCAGCTGGCGAAGCGAAATAAGCGCCATGTTGCCTCTCCTCAAGTTGAAACGTAGTTGCGAAACTGCACTGGTCACCCGGTCGGTTCGACCCGGTGACCGAAAATTCGATCAGCGAAACAGCATACCCAGCACGACCAGATATGCAAACCCGCACCAGGTGCCGACCAACGCCGGTCAGTCGACGGAGATCACGTCCCCGACACGCACGATCTTCATGGCGTTGGTGCCACCCATCTGCCCCATCAAGTCACCCTTGGTGATGATCACGAGATCGCCCTCGTCCAGCTTTTCCATCTGCTCCAGGCTCTCGATCACCATGCGGTTGACCTCGGCGTGATCGGTCGAGGGCACCGGGAAGTGCACCGCCTGCACCCCGCGGTAGAGACCGACGCGACGGGCGGTTTCCTCCGAACGGGTGAAGGTGTAGATCGGGATGTCGGTATCGACCCGTGACATCCACAGCGGCGTGGCACCGGACTCGGACAGGGCGACAATCGCCGCGACCGATAGGTGATTGGCCGTGTAGATCGCCGAATAGGCGATCGCCTGGTCGATCCGCTCGAACGGCACATCCAGCGGCGGCGGGCTCTTCTTGGCCTCGATCTGATACTCGGCCCGATGACACACCCGCGACATCGTCTCCACGACGCGCACCGGGTACTTGCCGGCCGCCGTCTCGGCCGAGAGCATCACTGCGTCAGTGCCGTCGAGCACCGCGTTGGCCACGTCGAACACCTCCGCCCGCGTCGGGATCGGGTTGTCGATCATGGTCTCCATCATCTGGGTCGCGGTGATGACCGGGCGATTGAGCTCCTTGGCCATCTTGATGAAGGCCTTCTGCACCGCAGGCAGCTCCGCATCGCCGATCTCCACGCCCAAGTCCCCGCGCGCGATCATGATCGCGTCACTGGCCTGGATGATCTCGCGGATGCAGTCGACTGCCTCGGCACGCTCGATCTTCGAGACGATGTGCGCGCGGCAGCCAGCCTCCTGAAGCAGGCGACGGGCCTCGTGGATGTCGTCACCCGAACGCGGGAACGACACGGCGATGTAATCGACCCCGATCTGGGATGCGGTCACGATGTCGGCGCGATCCTTCTCGGTGATCGCCGGTGCGGACAGGCCACCGCCCTGACGGTTGATGCCCTTATTGTCCGACAACATGCCACCGACGGTGACCGTGGTGTGGACCTGGTTGCCCTGGACCTTGTCGACCTTGAGAACGATACGTCCGTCGTCGAGCAGCAGGATGTCACCCGGGCGCGAATCCGAAACCAGTGCCTTGTAAGTGATGCTGACCTGGGTCGCATCACCACTGTCCGGATCGAGATCGGCGTTCAGGATGAACGACTTGCCCTCTTCTAGATCGACCTTGCCGCCTTTGAACCGGTCGATCCGGATCTTCGGCCCCTGAAGGTCGCCGAGGATCGCGACGTAGCGTCCTTCGGCGGCCGCGGCCGCGCGCACCAAGTCGGCCCGCCGCTGGTGGTCGGCGGCCTTGCCGTGCGAGAAATTCATCCGCACGACATCAATGCCCGCGCGCACCAAGGCGGTGATGGTCTCCAGATCGTCACTGGCCGGGCCGAGCGTCGCGACGATCTTGGTGCGTCGCATCGCCGGCAGATGATCGGTGGAACCGTGCATGTTTGCCATCAGCCTTTCGCCCGCTGTTCAAGCATGGCCACCGCCGGCAGGGTCTTGCCCTCCAGGAACTCAAGGAACGCACCGCCGGCCGTCGAGATGTAGCTGACCTTGTCGTAGATGTCGTACTTCTGGATCGCCGCGATGGTGTCGCCGCCGCCGGCCAGGGTGAAGGCCTTGGTGTCGGCAATCGCCTGGGCGATTCGCTTGGTGCCGTCGCCGAACTGGTCGAACTCGAACACGCCAACCGGGCCGTTCCAGACGACGGTGCCGGCATTCTCGATCACCTTGGACAGCACCTCGGCGCTCTCCGGACCGATGTCGAAGATCATGTCGTCCTCCGCCACGTCCTCGACGCGCTTGAGGACCGCCGGCTCGTTCTCGTCAAACTGCTTGCCGACGACCACGTCGGTCGGCATCGGGATGTTCGCGCCGTTGCTCTTGAGCTTGTCCATCAGCGCCTTAGCCGTCGGGACGAGATCGTCCTCGCAGAGCGACTTGCCCACGCCGTGACCGGCGGCCTTGACGAAGGTGTTGGCAATCCCGCCACCGACGATCAGCTGGTCGACCTTGGCCGCCAGCGCCTCGAGCACGGTCAGCTTGGTGGAAACCTTCGAACCGCCGACGATCGCGACCATCGGGCGAGCCGGGTTGGCCAGCGCCTTGGTCAGCGCCTCGAGCTCCTCGGTGAGCAGCGTGCCGGCACAGGCCGCCGGTGCAAACTTCGCCACGCCGTGGGTAGAGGCCTGGGCGCGGTGGGCGGTGCCGAAGGCATCCATCACGAACACGTCGCACAGGGCGGCGTACTGCTTGGCCAGTGCCTCGTCGTCGCTCTTCTCGCCCTTGTTGAAGCGGACGTTCTCCAGCATGACCAGCTCGCCGGCGCCGACCTCGACGTTCGCACCCAGGTAGTCACGCACCAGACGCACCTCGCGGCCGAGCTTCTCGCCCAGATCCTTGGCGACCGGCGCGAGGGAATCGTCCTCGGAGAACTCGCCTTCGGTCGGGCGCCCCAGGTGCGAGGTCACCATCACGCGGGCACCCTGGTCGAGCGCGGTCTTGATGGTTCCGAGCGAGGCGCTGATGCGCGCATCGGAGGTGACCTTGCCGTCCTTGACCGGCACATTCAGGTCGGCGCGGATCAAGACGCGCTTGCCGGCAAGATCGAGATCAGTCATGCGGATGACGTTCGCCATGGAGAAACTCCTCAATGAGACAGATAAAAAGCGGTAAGGAATGGGAGGCGGCTCGGTGATGCCCAGTCCTTACGACTTTCCCTTTGAAAGGCGGGTCGAAAAACGGGTGGGAAGACCCACCCGTTCCGGACTACCGGTTTACTTGCCGACGTGCTGCACGACGCGCAGCATGTTGCAGGTGTAACCGAACTCGTTGTCATACCAGGCAATGACCTTGACGAAGGTATCGTCCAGGGCGATGCCGGCCTTGGCATCGAACACGGACGGCTCCGGGTGACCGCGGAAGTCGGTGGAAACGACCGCTTCCTCGGTGTAACCCAGCACGCCCTTGAGCTCACCCTGGGAGGCTTCCTTCATCGCGGCCTTGATGTCGTCCATCGAGGCGCCCTTCTCCAGCTCGGCGGTCAGGTCGACCACGGAGACGTCGGAGGTCGGGACACGAAACGCCATGCCGGTCAGCTTGCCGTTCAGGGCCGGCAGGACCTTACCCACCGCCTTGGCGGCACCGGTGGAGGACGGGATGATGTTCTCCAGGATGCCGCGACCGCCGCGCCAGTCCTTCGCCGACGGGCCGTCGACGGTCTTCTGGGTGGCGGTGGCGGCGTGGACGGTGCTCATCAGGCCGCGCTTGATGCCGAACTTGTCGTTCAGGACCTTGGCCACCGGCGCCAGGCAGTTGGTGGTGCAGGAGGCGGCGGAGACGATCGGCTGGCCGGCGTAGTCGTTGTGGTTAACGCCGTAGACGAACATCGGGGTGGCGTCCTTGGACGGCGCCGACTGGACGACTTTCTTGGCACCGGCGTCGATATGCTTCTGGCACGTCTCCTCGGTGAGGAACAGGCCGGTGGACTCGACCACGACGTCGACGTCCAGATCGCCCCACTTGAGCTGGGACGGATCCTTTTCGGCGGTCAGACGGATCTTCTTGCCGTTGACGACCAGGTTGCTGCCTTCGACCGACACGTCACCGTCGAAACGGCCGTGCACGGAGTCGTATTTGAGCATGTACGCCAGGTACTCCGGCTCGAGCAGATCGTTGATACCAACGACTTCCAGCTCCGGGAATTCCTGCACGGCCGCACGGAAGACCATGCGACCGATACGGCCGAAGCCGTTGATGCCGACACGAATTGCCATGGGTATTCTCCTAATCGATACGTGGATACAAATCAGTCAGGGCGCAGGCGTTTGACGACACATGCACCCATAAACGGTTGAGGCGGGCGTCGCTCAGCCCAGCTTGCGGGCTTCTTCGACCACGCGCTCGACGGTGAAGCCGAAGTACTTGAACAGGTCCCCGCCCGGCGCGGATTCACCGAAAGTGTCCTGGCCGATCACCCTGCCGTGGGTGCCGACGTACTTGTACCAGCCTTGGGTGACACCGGCCTCGATGGCCATGCGGGCGGTGACTTCGCTCGGCAGGACCGATTCGCGGTAGGCGTCGTCCTGCGCCTCGAAGGCCTCGACGCAAGGCATGGAAACGATGCGCACCTTCTTGTCGGTCAGCTTCTCGGCGGCATCCATGGCCAGACCGACCTCGGATCCGGTGGCGATCAGGATCAGGTCCGGCGTGCCGTCGCAATCCTTCAGCACATAACCGCCCTTCTCGATGTTGGCGATCTGTTCGGCACTGCGGGTCTGGTGCGGCAGGCCCTGACGCGAGAAGACCAGCGAGGTCGGCGCGTCACGACGGACAACCGCCTGCTTCCAGGCCACCGCGGTCTCGACCGCGTCACAGGGACGCCAGGTCTGCATGCCCGGGATCAGGCGCATGGTGGCGATCTGCTCGACCGGCTGGTGGGTCGGGCCGTCTTCGCCCAGACCGATGGAGTCGTGGGTGTAGACGAAGATCGAACCGATCTTCATCAGGCTGGCCATACGCAGGGCGTTGCGGGCGTACTCGGAGAACATCAGGAACGTGCCGGCGTACGGCAGCAGGCCGCCGTGCAGCACCATGCCGTTCATAATGGCGCTCATGCCGAACTCGCGCACACCGTAGTGGATGTAGTTGGCATCCGACTCGGTCGCGGTCAGCGCGGTGCAGCCCTTCCAGGTAGTCAGGTTGGACGGCGCGAGATCCGCCGAGCCACCCACCAGTTCCGGCAGCATGTCGGCCAGGCCCGTGATGACGGCCTGGGAGGCCTTGCGCGAGGCGACGCTTTCGCCCTTGGCGTCGACGTCCTTGATCAGGGCATCCATCTTCTCGGCGAAGTCGGCCGGCAGGTCGCCGCTGAGGCGACGCTTGAGCTCGGCGGCCTCGGCCGGGAAGGCCTTCTCGTAGGCAGCAAAGGTTTTGTTCCACTCGGCTTCGGCCTTCGCGCCCTTCTCGGAGGCGTCCCAACCGGCGTAGACATCGTCCGGGATGACGAACGGATCGTGGCTCCAGCCGATGTTCTCACGAGTGGCCTTGACCTCAGCGTCGCCCAAGGCGGCGCCGTGGCAGTCGTGGGTGCCGCAGAGGTTCGGCGCGCCAAAGCCGATCACGGTCTTGGTGCAGATCATGGTCGGCTTGTCGTTGACCGAACGCGCCTCGCGGATGGCCGCATCGATCGCATCGGCGTCGTGACCGTCGACGTCGCGAACGACGTGCCAGCCATAGGACTCAAAGCGCTTGGGCGTGTCGTCGGTGAACCAGCCCTCGACGTGGCCGTCGATGGAGATGCCGTTGTCGTCGTAGAAGGCGATCAGCTTGCCCACACCCAACGTGCCCGCCAGCGAGCAGGCCTCGTGGGAGATGCCTTCCATCAGGCAGCCGTCACCCAAAAAGCAATAGGTGTAGTGGTCGACGACCTTGTGGCCCGGCTTGTTGAACTGGCCGGCGAGCATCTTCTCGGCGATGGCCATGCCGACGGCGTTGGTAAGACCCTGGCCGAGCGGACCGGTGGTGGTCTCGACGCCCGCGGTGTAGCCGTATTCCGGATGACCCGGGGTCTTGGAATGCAGCTGACGGAAGTTCTTCAGCTCTTCCATCGGCAGTTCGTAGCCGGTCAGGTGGAGCAGAGAGTAGATCAGCATCGAGCCGTGACCGTTGGAGAGCACGAAACGATCGCGGTTCGGCCACTCCGGGTTCTTCGGGTTGTGGTGCATGTAGTCGTTCCACAGCACCTCGGCGATGTCCGCCATGCCCATGGGGGCACCCGGGTGACCCGAATTCGCCTTCTGAACGGCGTCCATGCTCAGCGCGCGAATCGCGTTGGCAAGCTCTCTACGTGTCGACATATAACACTCCAAAGGGTTGAAAAAGAAGCAGTTCTTGGCGCCACATGCATTGCGCACGCAACCGGACACACCTAAACATGGGGTAGGCGCGGAAGTTGCGCGACATTGTCCCCAAAACCCTCACACAAGGCAACCACGCCGATTTTCAATCACTTAGGCAACCTCTGCACGAGGAGAAACACCCCTCTATCGTGATCCGATCAGGCATCGCGCCACTTGATCGAGCAACCCATCGAGGGCACCTGTTCCTCGGGACCGCGGCCAGTCTCGGCCACCCGCTTCATCGCCTCGAACAGCTCACGCGAGGCATCCGGCTCGGCCTCCTTGCGTGAGGCATCCAGACGACCGCGATATTGCAGATCGAGATCGGCGTTGTAACCGAAGAAGTCCGGCGTACAGACCGCGCCATAGGCCTTGGCGACCGCCTGGGACTCATCGATCAGATAAGGAAAAGAGAACTTGTACTCCTCCGCGACACGCTTCATGTTCTCCGGCGAGTCCTCGGGGTAATCGCTGGGGTCGTTGGACATGATCGCGACCGTGTTGACACCCAGCCCCTTGAGCTCGCGGGCGTCGCGGACAATCCGATCGAGCACCGCCTTGACGTAGGGGCAATGGTTGCAGATGAACATTACCAGGGTGCCCTTCTCGCCCTGCACATCACTCAGGCGCCAGATGCGCCCCTCGACGTCCGGCAGAGCGAAATCCTCGGCGGGACGACCAAAATCACAGACCGGGGTTTCCGTGCGAGCCATCGCTGAATCTCCTTAACGCGGTAATGAACGGTTTGGGAAGGCCTGCACGAATACCCAATGCCTCTGGCTTACCGGCTGGTTCGCCATCAAGGCGCCGATTCGAAGGCGGGCCCAGAGCCATCACTCGGGCCCGGTCAGAACCGGCAACACCGAGGGCGGGCAAGCCGGCAAGCCCCGCAGGGCGGGCCACCAGGCGCCCATCTGCGGTGTTGCAGCGCTTGCCAATGGCGACGGCCAGTGGGCGACGCACTGCGCCCAGCATCTGGACGGCTGGCGGCCCGCAGAGGCGTTGGCTATTCGTGCAGACCTTCCTTGTGCAATGAAGTGTCGCACGAGACACCGGCCGTGCGACAACCGGCTCGCTGCGCCGACAAGAACTGTGATATTTTCCCGAAATTCTGTTGCCACTCGCCCAGGTTCCTGGCCCGAGGGACCGAACGGCGAGTCGCCAACCAGGACGTGTTCGAGCACACCGCTCAAGAGCTCCATTGCCTTTTGAAAGACAGTGCACGCAAACCGGCAACAGACCGGTCACGGATAACAACCAAGCGCCAAGGACCAGGAGAAAACCACCCATGCACGCGCCGACGCGTTCCATCGTTCCCGCTCGCTCACCCACCCACCCGGAAAGCTTCGCCAGACGGTTGTTCGCGTTGCTCGCCGGCGCCGCGGCCCTTCTGGCGACCGCCCTTCCCACCCACGCGGACGACGGCCTGAAAATGGCAATCGCGCCCTTCCTGCCGGAAGCGGAGTTGAACGAGGTGTACACGCCCATAGCCGAGTACCTGAGCCACCGGCTGGGCGAAACCGTGGAACTGGAACTGTTCCCCAACTACCTGTCCTTCTGGGAAGCAACGCGTGGCGGTTCGGAATTCGACATCGCTCTCGACGCTGCACCGGCGACCGACTTCCGGGTCCAGCGTCAGGATTGGCAGGTCATTGCCCGTTTCGACGGCGAGGTGACCCAGTCGCTGGTCACTCGCGACGACGACCTGATCCTGTCGCCGAAGGAGCTGGTCAACAAGCGGGTCGCGGTCCAGCCGTCGCCATCGGTCGGCGCACTCGTGCTTTATCAACTGTTTCCCAACCCGGTCCAGCAACCGACCCTGGTGTTCGAACGCACCAACCGCGACGTCGCCACCGCCGTGCTCGAGGGCAAGGCACGGGCAGGCGTGATCCCCACACCACTGGTCGGCGGTTACCCGGGCCTCTACCCGGTCATCACCACCGAACCACTGCCCTTTCTGGGTTTCTCGGTGTCACCGCAGGTCAATGACCGGACGCGCAAGGCCCTGCAGCAGGCGTTGTTGTCGTTCGGCGAGACCAAGGAGGGTCAACGCATCCTCGACGAGCAGCAACTGACCGACATCGTGCCGGCGAACAACCGCTACTACCGCGGTAATGCCGAACTGCTGATCGGCACCTACGGCTACTGAAACCGGTCGCGAGCTGTGCCATCATCTCGCTTTTTTGAATCGAGGTGATCCCCACGGCTCACCGTTTCAACCCCATTCGATTTACGTGACAGAGGCCTGCACGACATGAGCGCCACCGCCCCCAAACGCCACCTATTCACCTCGGAATCCGTTTCCAAGGGCCACCCGGACAAGATCGCCGACCAGATCAGTGATGCGATCCTCGACGCGATCCTCGAGCAAGACCCCGCGGCCCGGGTGGCCTGCGAGGCCTTGGTAAAAACCGGCTTCGTGGTACTAGCCGGCGAGGTAACCACCTCGGCGTGGGTGGATGTCGACGAGCTGGTGCGCGACGTGATCGTCGACATCGGCTACAACAGCTCGGAACTCGGCTTCGATGGCCACACATGCGGCGTGCTCAACGCCATCGGCAAGCAGTCCTCCGACATTGCCCAAGGGGTCGATCGCGAGATCGACACTGAGCAGGGCGCCGGCGACCAGGGCTTGATGTTCGGTTATGCCGCCAACGAAACCGACGTACTCATGCCCGCGCCTATCACCTATGCTCACCGCCTGGTCCAGCAGCAGGCGATGGTGCGCGAGGCCGGCACCCTGCCCTGGCTTCGCCCGGACGCGAAATCGCAGGTCACCTTCCGCTACGAGGACGGCGTGCCGATCGGCGTCGATGCCGTGGTGCTATCCACCCAGCACAACCCGGACATCGCCCAGGCCGACCTGCACGAGGCGGTGATGGAGGAGATCATCAAGCCGGTACTGCCGGCCGAGTGGCTCGACCAGCACACCAAGTACCACATCAACCCCACCGGCCAGTTCATCATCGGCGGCCCCGTGGGCGACTGCGGCCTGACCGGGCGCAAGATCATCGTCGACACCTACGGCGGCATGGCCCGTCACGGCGGCGGGGCGTTCTCCGGCAAGGATCCCTCCAAGGTCGACCGCTCGGCCGCCTACGCCGGTCGCTACGTGGCCAAGAATATCGTGGCCGCCGGGCTGGCCGACCGTTGCGAGATCCAGATTTCCTACGCTATCGGCGTGGCCGAACCCACCTCGATCGCGGTGGACACTTACGGCACCGGCAAGATCTCCGATGAGCGCATCACCGACCTGGTCCGCCGGCACTTCGATCTGCGCCCCTACGGCATCCTGAAGATGCTGGACCTGGTGCGGCCGATCTACCGCAAGACGGCCGTCGGCGGTCATTTCGGACGCGAGGAGCCGGAATTCAGCTGGGAGCGCACTGATCGCGCCGAGGCACTGCGGAGCGATGCCGCCCTGTAAGATCCTTCCGGGCGGCAACGGCGGCCAGTCGTGCAACCGACCGAAACGCCGGCTATAATCGCCGACCTATGCTTTTCCTCCCCGACCGAGGAGCGCTGCAATCCGCTGACTAGCGGGTCAGGCTCGGCCGGGGCGCGGCGGCGGATCTGTCACCAGACCCGTCACCCTGATCAACGGCGCTCTTGAGAACCCCGACCCCGCAAAGGGAAACGGGTTCGCTTCAAGCCTCGACTTGAACAAGAGCCGCACTGCCCGCCTCTCGTTCAAGTCGATTCACGACGAAAAATCGACGAGGACGCTGAACGTGAACGCAGTAACCAAACCGCAAGCCTTTAACGACTACAAGGTCGCCGACATTAATCTCGCCGACTGGGGTCGCCGCGAGATCCGAATCGCCGAGCGCGAAATGCCGGCCCTGATCAAGATCCGCGAGAAGTACCGCGCCGAACAACCGTTGGCCGGGGCGCGCATCGCCGGCTGCATCCACATGACAATCCAGACCGCGGTGCTGATCGAGACGCTTACGGCGCTGGGTGCCGAGGTGCGCTGGTCGTCCTGCAACATCTTCTCCACTCAGGATCACGCCGCGGCCGCCATCGCCGCCAACAACATCCCGGTGTTCGCATGGAAGGGCGAGACCGAGGAAGAGTACTGGTGGTGTGTCGAGCAGACCGTTCAAGGCCCAGGCGATAGTCAGCGGGCCTGGACTCCAAACCTGCTGCTCGACGACGGCGGCGACCTGACCGGCCTGATGCACGAGAAATACCCCAACCTGATCGAGGGGGTCCACGGGGTCTCCGAGGAAACCACCACCGGCGTGCATCGCCTGCTGGAAATGCTCGAGGAAGGCTCGCTCAAGATCCCGGCGATCAACGTCAACGATGCGGTCACGAAATCGAAGAACGACAACAAGTATGGCTGTCGCCACTCGCTGTCTGATGCAATCAAGCGCGCCACCGACCACCTCCTGTCGGGCAAGCAGGCGCTGGTGATCGGCTACGGTGACGTGGGCAAGGGCTCGGCCGCCTCGCTGCGCCAGGAAGGCATGATCGTCAAGGTCACCGAGATCGACCCGATCTGCGCCATGCAGGCGGCGATGGATGGTTTCGAGGTGGCCTCGCCCTACATCGACGGCGTCAACACCGGCGGCGACGACGGCATCGACAAGGCCCTGCTGGGCAAGATCGACCTGATCGTGACCACCACGGGCAACGTCAACGTCTGCGACGCGCCGATGCTGCGGGCGCTCAAGAACACCGCCGTGGTCTGCAACATCGGTCACTTCGACAACGAGATCGACACCGCCTATATGCGTGAGAACTGGGCCTGGGAAGAGATCAAGCCGCAGGTGCACAAGGTCTACCGCGAGGCGAGCGCCGGTGGCGCATTCGATCCGGACAGCGAGAACTACCTGATCCTGCTCTCCGAGGGCCGACTGGTGAACCTGGGCAACGCCACCGGCCACCCGAGCCGCATCATGGACGGTTCGTTCGCCAACCAGGTACTCGCACAGATTGATCTGTTCCAGGATGGTTTTGCCAACCTGCCAAGCGAGAAGAAGACCGAGGCGCTGCGCGTCGAGGTGCTGCCCAAGCAGCTTGACGAAGAGGTCGCCCGCTACATGGTCGAAGGCTTCGGTGGCGTGCTCACCCGCATGACCGACGACCAGGCCAAGTACCTCGGTGTGCCTGCCGAGGGGCCGTTCAAGCCGGACGCCTATCGTTACTGATTTGGCACCACTGACTCTGGCGCCACTTCGGTGGCGCCCCTGATACGGCGTAAACACGCCGACCCGGGCGGCACGCTCCCGCGTGTCGCCCGCCCTATATTAGTTCCCGGAGCAACCATGCCGATCCCGGTTTCCTGCGAATTCTTTCCGCCGAAATCCGACGAGGGTGCGGTCAAGCTGCGTGAGGTCTACCAGGAACTCACTCGCGCAATCGACCCCGAGTATTTCTCGGTGACCTTCGGTGCCGGCGGATCGACCCAGACGCGCACCTTCGAGACGGTCCGCGAGATCCAGCGCGAATCCGGCGTGCCCGCCGCGCCGCACCTGTCCTGCATCGGCTCCTCCCGTGAGGGCGTCGCCGCGATCCTGGACGACTATCGCGAACAGGACATCCGGCGGATCGTCGCCCTGCGCGGCGACCTGCCCAGCGGCATGCAGGACCCCGGCGACTTTCGCTATGCCAACGAGCTGGTCGCCTTCATTCGCGCGCACAGCGGCGACTGGTTCCACGTCGAGGTGGCCGCCTACCCGGAGATCCACCCCCAAG
>JBHEOB010000022.1:0-522 GCA_046261775.1 Guyparkeria sp. | reverse complement strand
AGACGGATCTCGTCAACTTCAAGCGCAAGGTCGATGCCGGCGCGGATGCCGCGATCACGCAGTACTTCTATTCGATCGAGGCCTATCGGCGATTTCTCGACGACTGCGAACGGCTGAACATCGACGTCCCCATCATCCCCGGCGTGATGCCGATCACAAACTACCAGCAGCTGGCGCGCTTTTCCGACATGTGCGGCGCGGACATTCCGCGCTGGCTGAGAAAGCGGCTGGAGACCTTCGGCGATGACCTAGACGGGCTGCGCGCCTTCGGTCACGACGTGGTCACTGAGCTCTGCCGGCAACTGCTGGACGCGGGCGCGCCCGGCATCCATTTCTACGCGATGAACCGCTCGCAGCCGGTCATCCGGCTGTGCCGGGATGCGGGGCTGGTCGGGAACTGAGGGAACTCCCGGACAGGCCAGCTCGCACAGGGGCCGTCCGACCACCCCACACGCCGCCGACGGACGATATACTCCGGTCATGAGCATGAAGCTGTCCGACAAGCACATCTGGATCGAACCG
>JBHEOB010000021.1:4221-21939 GCA_046261775.1 Guyparkeria sp. | reverse complement strand
CGGAGGCCCGTCTGGTCGGCGAACGACTGGCCCTGCTCGACGAGCAGAAGCGCCAGCGCCTGGCGTTGTTGCGCGCCTATTTCGATGTCCTGCTCGCCGATCAGCGCTACCAGGCGCTCAACGAGCGCATGGCGATCCTGTTCATCCGCTACGATCGAGCGCGCGACCGGCGTGAGCTGGGGCAGACCTCCGACTACGACATCGCGGTGTTCGAGCGCGATTACCAGGAGGTGATGCTCCAGCGTGCCCGGGCGGATGCCGATCGACGCCTGACCCGCCGGCACCTGGCCGAGATCGCCGGTCGCCCGGGGCAGCTGCCGCGCCAGCTCGAGGCCCCGGGCCTAGAGCCGCTGTTCGAGCGCGAGGTGCCGGCGGTGGGCGACCTGATCGAGACGGCGCTCGACGAGGATCTCGCCCTTAATGCGCTGCGCCGCATGCACGACGGCAGCAAGTCCGACCTGGCTGCGGCGCGTTCGGGCAACCTGCCCAGCGTCCACGGCGAGGTCAACGCCGATTACTACACCCGCGAAGGGTCTACCCGTGACCCGCTGCGTGCCGGCGTCTACATCGAGTTCCCGCTGTTCCGTGGCGGCGCGCGCAACGCCGAGATCGCAGCGGCACAGGCCGAGCGCATGGACGTGGTCGCACGCATGGCCGAGCGCGAAGCCGACATTCGTCGCTATGCCACCGAGCTGGTGGAGATGATCCGGGTGAATCAGTCGATCGGTCAGCAGCGCATCGATGCGCTGGACAACTACGCCGAGCTCAATTTCATGCGCAACCAGACCCTCTACCAGATGGAAAAGGCCGCCGACCTAGGCAATGCCATGGCCGAGATGTCGATGGCAAAGCTCGAGCGCATGCAGACCACCTACGCCCTGGCGATGCGCTGGGCCGAGCTGGCCCTGCTGACCAACCAACCGCTGGCGGCGATGCTGATGGGTCAGGCGGGGAGCGAGCTCGAGGAGAACGGCGGCGAAACCACCACGGAGGAAACCTCATGAAACAGAACGAGTCGGGCTGGATGCATCGTCTCACAGTGCCGGTGGCCCTGTTTGCCGCTGGCTTGGCCGGATCCATTGGTGCCGCGGGGGCCGTTTGGGCTGCCGAGGTCGAGGGGCAGCTGGATTTCGCCGACCGGGTGGCGTTGTCCACGCCGGTCGCCGGGGTGGTGGAATCCGTGCCGGTTCGGGCCGGGCAACGGGTCGAGCAGGGCGCCCTGTTGCTGGCACTGGATGCCACGCCGTTCGAGCAGCGTCACCGGATGGCCGCGGCCCAGATCGAGGGGCTGAGCCTGGCCGCGGACGAGGCGACGCTGGATGCCGAGCGTGTCCAGGCGTTGTATGACCGGACGGTCGGTTCGGATTCAGAGCGTGCCCTGGCCGTGATCGCGCGTGAGCGGGCCGATGGCGAGCGCGACCGCGTCCGGGCCCAGGCGGCGCTTCGGGCCTGGGAGCGAGACCAGGCGCGCCTGAAGGCACCGTTCGCCGCGCAGGTGCTGTCGGTGGATGCGGCGGTGGGCCAGGTGGTCTCGCCACGATTGACCCCGCCGACGCTGATCGAGATTGCGCGCGCCGACCACTTGCTTGCCGCGGCCCGTGTGAGTGCCGATCAGCTGGGCGCGCTGGCGTTGGGTGACGAGATCACGGTGGCCCGCAGTGACGAGCGCCGGACCGGGACGGTCGATGCCATCCGGGCGCGTAGCGATGGTGACGGGCCGGTGCGCTACGAGTTGGCAGTGCGCGTGGAGCAGGGCGACGGCTGGCGTGCCGGTCAATCGGTCACCCTGGAGCTGCCGGGGGACTGACCGCGGGTGCTCGTGCCATGTCGAACGAAACGGGGCGGGATCCCATATCCCGCCCCGTCTTCTTTTCGGCAGACATTTCCGTGCCGGCTCAGGCCATCTGTGCGTCGAGCCAGTCAAACAGCCCGTCGGCGGCGATGTCCTCGCTGGCCTCGGCATCGCGGCGACGTACCTCGATCTGTCCGGCGGCCAGCCCGCGCGGGCTGACCACCACCCGCAGCGGAATGCCGATCAGCTCCCAGTCGGCAAACGCCGCGCCGGGGCGCAGGCCGCGATCGTCGAGGATGGCGTCGATGCCCCGCGCCTTTAGCTCGGTGTGGATGGCCTCGGCCCGCTCCATCACGGTGGCATCCTTGTTCGCGCCGATCGGCACGATGGCGACCGTGAACGGCGCGATCGGCTGCGGCCAGCGAATACCGCGATCATCGAAGTTCTGCTCGATCGCCGCGGCGACGATGCGCGACACCCCGATGCCGTAGCAGCCCATCAGTGGGGTGATCGGCTTGCCGTCCTCGCCGAGCACCTCGCAGTTCATTGCCCGACTGTACTTGTCGCCCAGCTGGAAGACGTGACCGACCTCGATGCCACGGCAGATATCGAGCTTGCCCTGGTTGTCCGGCGCCGGGTCGCCGGCCACCGCGTCGCGCAGGTCGGCGGTTTTCGGCTCGGGCAGGTCGCGGCCCCAGTTAACGCCGGTCAGGTGGTAGCCGTTCTTGTTTGCCCCACAGGCGAAATCGGCCAGGGCGACGACGGCATGATCGGCGATCACGGGGATCTCCAGGCCCACCGGTCCGATCGAGCCGACAGAGGCGCCGGTCAGCTTGGGCACCTCGGCCTCGTCGATAAAGGTCAGCGGCTCGGCGATTGCTTGGTGCTTGGTCGCCTTGATCTCGTTGATGGAATGGTCGCCGCGCAGCACCAGCGCGACCGCCGGCGACTCGGTGCCGGCAACCAGCAAGGTCTTTACGGTGCGCGCGGCGGGCAGGTCGAGCGTGTCGGCCACCTCCTCGATCGTCCGGACGCTCGGCGTGGCCACCTCGGTCATGGTGGCAGACGGTGCGGGCCGCGGCTGATCGGCCGGGAAGGTCGAGGCCATCTCGACGTTGGCGGCGTAGTCACCTTCGACGGCGTAGGCAATGGCGTCCTCGCCGGATTCGGCCAGCACGTGGAACTCGTGCGAGGCGTTGCCGCCGATCGAGCCGGTGTCGGCGACCACTGCGCGCCAGACCAGGCCCATGCGATCGAGGATGCGGCTGTAGGCCGCGTACATCAGCTGGTAGGTCTGCTCCAGCGATGCGGCGTCGGCGTGGAAGGAATAGGCGTCCTTCATGATGAACTCGCGGGCGCGCATCACGCCGAAACGCGGCCGGATCTCGTCGCGGAACTTGGTCTGTATCTGGTAGAAGTTCACCGGCAGCTGGCGGTAGCTCTTGAGCTCGCGACGGGCGTAATCGGTGATCACCTCCTCGTGGGTGGGACCGAAGCAGAAGTCACGCCCGTGCCGATCGGTCAGCCGCAGCAGCTCGGGGCCGTACTGCTGCCAGCGACCGGATTCCTCCCACAGCTCGGCCGGTTGCACCGCGGGCATCAGCAGTTCCAGCGCGCCGGCGGCATCCATCTCCTCGCGTACGATGTTCTCGACCCGACGCAGCACCTTCAGGCCGAGTGGTGACCAGGTGTAGAGCCCCGAGGCCAGCTTTTTCAGCATCCCGGCGCGCAGCATCAGCTGATGGCTGACGATCTCCGCCTCGGCCGGGGTTTCCTTCATGGTGGTGATGGCGAATTGGCTGGCGCGCATGGGGGTCTCGTTCGTGTTGGGAAGCGGGAATGCCGGCCTGAGGCCGTTTCATTGCAAGGCGATGATTGTACCGAGCCGGGCGAGGGGGCGTCGAGGGAATCGGCAGTCCTGCAGGGCCGGGGAATCAAAAAGCGAAACGGCCGCGCAATGCGGCCGTTCGAGTCGGTGGTCGCGACGCGGACACCTACTGCTCGGCGGCACTGCACGCCTCCTCGATGATGGCGTCCAGCCTCTCGAGTCGTTCGGCACGCTGTTCGTCACTCATTGGCTGGTACTTACCGTCTTCTCCCTGAACCATCAACTGATTGCCGTCGTTGGCGACGGACTCGCGCTGTTCACGTGCTTGCTGACAGGTTTCCCGGGCCTTTTCCCGATCGACGACCTTGGTCTCGGTGGCTGGGTCGGCCGGATCGTTTTCTCCACCTTCCGCTTCCTCCTCGCTTGGCGGCGTCTCGACGGAGGGGGGTTGGCTGGGCTCGGCGGCCCCCCGGGCATCGATCTCCTCTGAGGGCCGGTCCTTGGGTGGTGTCTGCGAGAACTGGACGTTACCGTGCTCATCCACTGATTTGTAGATCGTGGCGGCGCCGGCGGGGTTGGCGGCAAACATGAGCAGTGTTAGCGCGGCCACCGCGGCGGCCATGCCGAGACGGGCGGTCGCATGGCCGGGTGAAGTGTCGCGATGAGCGAGGGGGGTGGGGTGCGCTGCCATTCCTTGCATTAGGTCGAGTCCCGCTGTGATGAGGCATCCAGTGATGCGTCTGCCCCGAAACTACTAGGGCGCGTTGCCTCTGAGCATAAACCGCCAGCCCCGCCCTGAAAAGCCTTCGACGGCCGTTCTGGCCGGGATGGCGCATGGCGTGCTACTGGTCGCAAAGCACAAGGTGCCTTGATACACTCACGGCCCAGTTTATCGCTCACCTCACCGCTCACCGGAACAGAGACTGAACCAATGGCCGATCGTCGCCTCAAGGTTTTCAACACCGTCGCCCGCCTGCTCAGTTTCACCAAGGCAGCCGAGGCGTTGCACATGACGCAGCCGGCTGTGACCTTTCAGGTTCGTCAGCTCGAGGAGCATTTTGACACCCGTCTGTTCGACCGGACCCACAACCGCGTGACGCTCACCGACGTGGGCCACACGGTCTACGAGATTTCCGAACGGATTTTCGAGCTCTATGACGAGATGGACCGACGGGTCAAGGAAATGACGGGTGAGATCGGCGGGGCGCTCAACATCGGTGCCAGCATGACCGTCGCCGAGAACATGCTGCCCGCCCTGCTGGGCAACTTTCGTCAAGAGCATCCCGATCTGTCGTTGCGCCTGAAGGTCGGCAACACCGAATCGGTGGTCTCGATGGTCGAGCACAACGTGGTCGATCTGGCGCTGGTCGAAGGCAACGTGACCAACAAGAACCTGCTGGTCGAGAAGTGCCGGCGCGACGAACTGGTGGTCATCATGCCGCCGGAGCATGAGCTCGCCTCGTATGGCGAGGAGGGTGTGCCGGTCGAGAAGCTGATGAAATACCCGTTTATCTGCCGCGAGGAGGGTTCCGGTACTCGCGAGGTCGTCATCTCCTACATGAACGAGCAGGGGATGGCCGAGGGCGGTGACGTCTGCATGGAACTAGGGAGTCCCGAGGCGATAAAGGGCGCGGTCGAGGCCGGCATGGGTCTGTCGATCATGTCATCGGCGGGCATCAGCAAAGAGCTAAAGCTCGGGCTGCTCAAGGCCGTGCCACTCAGTCCGCGGTTGTACCGAGACTTCTCTTTCGTGCGCCAGCGCCACAAGTTCCGGCTGCCGGCGATGGAGCAATTGCTGGAATTCTCGCGCGGGTATTGTCGCGACAGCACGCCGATGCACGATCTGGAGGTAATCCAGCATACGGCGAATGGCGAGGAAGCCTGAGCCGTCTGGTCCGCACCAGCCGCATAGACGAAACGCCCGGGAGTTGCTTCCGGGCGTTTCTCGTTGTGCGCGGCGGTCGCGATCCGGGCAGACCTCGTCTCGCGACGTAATGACCCCCGCGTGCCTCTGTCGTCGTTGATTGTCGCGGCGTGTGTCTCCTCGCGCGAAAGTGGTCGTGGCCGGTTGTTGCGCCTTCCCGAAGCCCGGGCTCCTGGCGTGTGATCGCAGTCAACGCCAGATGTCCGCGTCTGGCTCGGTTTATGGTGAGAGTTCAATGCACACAAAAAAACCCGGCGCGGGCGCACCCGGCCGGGCTCGATGGCATCACCCCGAGGGGCGATGGACCGAAAGGGACTTAGAAGCCGCCGCTGGCGCCCGCTTCCATCATCTTGTACATGGTGTCGCGAACGTGCATCGCGTCCTGCTTGAACCCTTCCGGCATTTCCTTGCCACCGTGCACGAACATGTCCATGTTCAGGCCGTAGAGGTGGTAGCGGCCTTCGTCATCCTCGACCACGGCAATGCGGCAGGGCAGGTAGGCCGAGAAGTACGGGCTGAAGTTGACGGCCTTGCGGGCGATCTGCGGGCTGCAGTACTGATAGATGTTCATGTACTTCTGCTCTTCGCCGGTCTCGAGCTCGAGCTGCTTGGACAGCGGCATCTCCCCCACGTTTGCCAGACCGGAGCCTACGGCCGCGGACTCGATGCTTACCTTGATGTCTTCCGGCGTCAGGCCCTCGTCGACCTCCATGTGCCAGACCGTGGCGGCACCCAGATCACCGCCGCTTTCAACGAACTTGCCGTACATTTCGCCATAGATGTCCATGGCCTTCGGATCGAGGTTGTCCTTGACGGACAGGAAACCACAGCCTGACAGGCCGATGATAGCGGCGCCGAGGATCGATGCCTTGAGGAAATTGCGCATGAGTGACTCTCCCTGTGTGATTTTTCGTCTAGAGGCCATGATGGCCTCGACGCGATCGATTATCGGCGCATTAGAACATGCTTACAAACTTGATTAATTTACTCCAGATAAAGGGGCTTAATCTGTCAATCGAGGCTTGTCATATCGCGATTCCATGAAAAAGGCGACCGTATGACGGCCGCCAATGGCCCGTTCCCGATTGCCATCTGGGTGTCAGAGCACCTCGGCGGCAAACTCGGCCAGACGTGAGCGCTCACCGCGGGTCAGGGTGACGTGAGCACCGTGGGGCCAGCCGCGGAAGCGGTCGACCACGAAGGTCAGCCCCGAACTGGTTTCGGTGAGGTAGGGGGTGTCGATCTGGGCGATGTTGCCCAAGCAGACCATTTTTGTGCCAGGGCCGGCGCGCGTGATCAGTGTGCGCATCTGCTTCGCGGTCAGGTTCTGCGCCTCGTCGATGATGACGAACTTGTTCTGGAAGGTCCGGCCGCGCATAAAGTTGAGTGACCGGATCTTGATCCGTGACTGCAGTAAGTCGTTGGTGGCGGCGCGCTCCCACGATCCCCCGCCGCCATCGGTCTTGGCGAGCACTTCGAGGTTGTCCATCAGCGCGCCCATCCAGGGCGTCATCTTCTCTTCCTCGGTACCGGGCAGAAAGCCGATGTCCTCGCCGACTGGGATGGTCACGCGGGTCATCACGATCTCGGAGAACAGCTTCTGGTCGAGCACCTGAGTCAGCGCTGCGGCCAAGGTCAGCAGGGTCTTGCCGGTGCCGGCCTGGCCGAGCAGGCTGACGAAATCCACCTCGGGGTCCATCAGTGCGTTAAGGGCGAAGCTCTGTTCCGGGTTGCGGGCGGTGATGCCCCAGACCGAGTGCCGTTCCTGCTGGTAATTGGTGATGCTCTCGAGCACGGCGCTGCCGTCGGCCTCGACCTGGCGGACCACGGCGGTGAATGGCGTGGGCGCCTCGAGCCGCAGGTAGAGGTTCGGGTACCACTCCGCGGTGTCGACTCCGTGGATGCGATAAAACACGCGGCCTTCTTCCTGCCAGGACTCGAGAGCCTCGCCGTGTGCGTCCCAGAAGTCCGGGCCGAGGGTCTGGTGGCCGGTGTGCAGCAACGAGACGTCATCGAGGACTTGGTCGTTGTGATAGTCCTCGGCTTTCAGCCCGACCGCGGTCGCCTTGATCCGGAGGTTGATGTCCTTGGAGACCAGGATTACCTCGCGGTTAGTAATTCGCTCCTGCAAGGCCAGGGTGATGCCGAGGATCTGGTTGTCGGCGCGGCTGCCTGGCAGGCTCACCGGCAGCTCGTTGCTTTCTTCGCGCGTCTGCAGGAACAATCGTCCGGTGGGGGTCACCGCACGCTCCGGCTGGGCATGCAGGGTGGCGTGAATGGCCAGTCCCTCGTCGATGGTGGCGATGTCCACCTCGGCAAGCATGTCGTCGAGGAATCGGCTGACCTGCCGGACGTTGCGCGCCGTCTCGGACTGGCCCTTCTTGCCGGCGTCGAGTTCCTCGAGCACGATCATCGGCAGGTAGATATCGTGCTCCATGAAGCGGTAAAGGGCGGTGGGATCGTGCATCAGCACGTTGGTATCGAGGATGAAAAGGCAGCGGTTCTTGCGGGTCGTGTTGATCATCGTGTCAAAAAGTCCCGGTGGTTGGAGAGCGGCCGATCGACTTCATAGTGCCTTGACGGCCTGTAATACCGCTTCGACGTGACCCGGCACCTTGACCTTTCGCCAGGCCTGCCGGATCACGCCGTCGGCGTCGACGAGAAACGTGCTGCGTTCGATGCCCTCGAAGCGCTTGCCGAACATGTTCTTCATTCGCAGCACGTTGAAGCTGCGACTAACCGAGCGATCCGTGTCGGCGATCAACGGAAACTCGATGCCCTGCTTTTCGCAGAACTTGCGGTGGCTGGTGGCGTCGTCGTTAGAAACCCCCACAATCCGCGCACCGGCTGCCTCGAACGCGGGCAGGGCGGCCTGGAATTCACGTGCCTCGGTGGTGCAGCCGGGGGTGCTGTCGCGCGGGTAGAAGTAGAGCACGAACGCCGTGCCGCAGAGGTCGGCCAATCCCAGCGTGTCGCCCTCGGTGGTCTTGCCGCTGAAGTCCGGGGCCGGCTGGTCCGTGCCGGGTTCGGGGCGGGGGTCGGGGGATGACGAGGTGTTGGGCTGTTGGCTCATTGGTTTCGATAAAACTCCCTGGCTGTGACGACATGATGAAATCGGGCGCATCCGGATTTCGGGCCATGTCACCAATATAGCAGTCGAGCTAAGGGCTGCGCGGGCTGCGACGACAGGCTGTCGTGTCGCGTCTTGCTCGGCTTGTCACTAGCCGATAACTCCCGGTACTATGCGGGTTTGGCTGCGCTCGCTCGACGACTCTGATGAGGATCGCAGGGCGGCCACCACCCACCGATCCGTAGGCGACGAGAGATACGCGAGGCGACATGGCGGAGAATCCGATTACCGGCAGCATGGTGGCCCTGGTCACCCCATTGCACGGCGACGGCGCAGTGGATTATGTCGGTCTCAAACGCCTGATCGAATGGCACGTCGCCGCCGGCACCCATGCGATCGTCGCCGTCGGAACGACCGGCGAGTCCGCGACACTCGACTACGAAGAGCATATTGCCGTGATCCGGGCGGTCGTGGATCTCGCCGCCGGCCGCATCCCGGTGATCGCAGGGACCGGGGCGAACTCCACGCGAGAGGCCCTCGCCCTGGCACGTGGCGCCCGATCCGCGGGGGCCGATGCACATCTATCGGTCACGCCGTACTACAACAAACCTACCCAGGAAGGCCTCAAGCAGCATTTCCGGGCGATTGCCGACGTGGTCGATCTGCCGATGATCCTCTACAACGTCCCCGGGCGGACGGCGGTGGACATGGCGCCGGACACGACCCTGTCGCTCGCCGAGCATCCGAACATCGTCGCCATCAAGGAGGCGACCGGATCGATCGAGCGCATGCGCGACATCATCCAGCGAGGCCCGGCCGACTTCTCCGTCTACAGTGGTGAGGACAACCTGGGGGCCGCCTGCATGCTTGCCGGGGGGCAGGGAAGCATTTCGGTGACCGCCAACGTCGCGCCGACGCTGATGGCGCAAATGGCGTCGGTGGCGCTCACTGGCGACGAGGCGGCCACCGCGTCGCTCGACGGTCGTCTCGCCCCGCTGCACCGTGAACTTTTCTGCCAGACCAATCCGATTCCGGTCAAATGGGCCCTGCAGCGCATGGGATTGATCGGACCGACGCTGCGGCTGCCCCTGACAACGCTGGATGATTTCTGCCAGAAAGGTCTCGAACAGGCACTTGCCGAGGCCGGCTGTCTCGAACCCGACTGATCAGCCCGGCTGATCGCCATTCTGACTCGACCGATTTACCCGTTTTCACAACCGACATTCAATCAAGACACTGGAACCGAACCGGCATGCGATACCCCACCCCCTCCCGGATATTGACCTTCGCCGCACTGGCGGCCACGGGCCTGCTCAGCGGTTGCTCCAGCATTCCGTTCGTCGGCGGCGGCGATGATCGCGACGCCGATCGTGCCGCGCAACTGGAGGTGCCGCCCGCGTTCTCCGCACCGGCCTCGGGCGGCTCGGTCGCCCTGCCGGAAATCGCCTCGGCACGGGCCGAGCAGATGGCCCGCGATCAGGGTGGAGGCGTGCTGGCGACGGGCACCGACATCCGCGTAGCCGGTGAGCCGGGCAGCCGTTACCTGGTGGTCGGCACCGATCCCGACTCCGTATGGCCAAAGCTGCAGAACTTCCTGCGCGACGAGGGCTTTTCGATCCGTCGGCTCGAGCCGGGCGTCGGTCTGATTGAAACGGACTGGACCGGTGTGGCCAGCAACGACGGGGGCGGCTTCAACATCATGAGCTTCCTCAAGATCGCCCAGGACACGCTGTTCAAGCCGGACTCGATCGAAAAGGTACGTCTGCGCATCGAGCAAGGCGAGGGCGACAACGAGACCCTGGTCTTCGTCACAGGCCAGAAACGCGAATTGACCGGCGACGAGCCGCTGGTGCCGGGTGACGAGAGCACCACCTTCGAGTACAGCAACCCGGCGGATTCCTCGGCCATGACCGCCGAGACGATGTCTCGCCTGTCGGCCTACCTCTCGGGTAACGATGCGGAGGAATCACGTGCCATGGTAGGGCAGACATTCTCTGCCCGCTCCAAGGTGATTACCGGGGATGAACCCGAGGATCGCTACATCGAGGTGAGTCAGTCCTATCCGCGTGCCTGGAATCGCGTCGGTCTGGCACTGGACCGGCTCGGTTTCGATCCGGTTTCACGCGATCAGGAAGAGGGCGAGATCGAGGTCAAGCATGGCTACCCGCAGGCGCTCTACGAGGCCATCGTCATGCGGGGCGTGACCGTCGACAAGGATGCGGACATGACCCTGCACCTGACACTCGATGTCCAGCCGCGGCGTGACGGTGGCACCGACGTGCGTATCGATCGCATCAACGTCGCCGGTGGCACGCTGCCGCAGGACCGGGCCGTGATCCTGTCCCGGATCAACGCCGAACTGGAGTGATCGGCGTCGGGCCCCCGATGGGCCCGATTTGGACACGCCGGCCCGGATGATACGGGCGAACGAATAAAGGCCCCGTTTCGAAAAACGGGGCCTTTATTCGTGCGGGTACCCTTTCCGGAAGGGTGCCCGTTCAGCGCCCCGGCCGGTTGATGACGGCCCAGGCCGAATGGTTGTGGATCGACTCGAAGTTTTCGACGCTGATGGAGAAGCCGTTCAGGCCCGGATATCCCTCGAGGGCATCGGCGACATCACGGATCATGTCCTCGACGAATTTCGGGTTGTCGAACGCGTATTCGGTAATCCACTTCTCATCGGGCCGCTTCAGGAGGCCCCATAACGGGCAGGAGCCCTCGGCCTCGACCGCGGTGATCAGGTCGCGCAGCGACAGTTCCGCGTCGCTGATCTCCGACTCGACGGTAATATGCGAGCGCTGGTTGTGGGCTCCGTAGGCCGAGATTTCCTTCGAGCAGGGGCACAGGCTGGTGACCGGGATCACCAGTTTCAGACCGATGTGCGCCCGGCCATGCTCGACGCGCCCGATCAGGGTCACGTCGTAGTCCATCATCGCCCCCTGACCGCTGACCGGCGCGTCCTTGGCCAGAAAATAGGGGAAGGAAAAGTGTGCCTCGCCCGCCTGGGCCTCGAGGCGCTCTATCATTGCCCGGGTCCAGTCGGCCAGATTGCCGATCGACAGGTTTAACGGCTGTTCGTTTAGCAGGGCCACGAAGCGAGACATGTGGGTCCCCTTCTTGTCGGCAGGCAACCCGACCGTCATCTGGCACTCGGCGACCGTCGCATGTTCCTGTCCGCCATCGAGGAATGTCATCGGGTGGCGAATCGCCTTGATGCCCACCTGGTCGATCGCGATATCACGCGCGTCGTGGTTGGACTGGACATCGGGCATGTCGTGGCTGTTCATGGGCAGATAAAACACTGTCTGTATTGAATGGAAGCCGTTGGCTCGGGGAGCGACTCTAGCACGTCGAGGCAGGTAGCGCCGGGGGTGGGCCGGGTGCTGCTGCGAGGAGGATCAGGGGCGGAAGGTGACCGCCGAGCGATCGTTCTCCCAGACCGTCACAGCCGAGACCTGGTAGGCCTCGGTGTCAAAGCCGCTTGCCAGGGCCTGATGGAAATAGCCGGCCAGGTGTTCGGCGGTCGGGTTGACCGCATCGAAGGGTGGCACCTCGTTGAGGTAGGCATGATCCAGCCCCTTGGCGATCTCGCGTGCGCGGGCACGGATGACCTTGAAGTCGACCACCATGCCGACCTCGTCGAGCTTCTGCCCGGTCACCTCGATCACGACGCGCCAGTTGTGGCCGTGCAACCGGGCGCAGTTGCCGTCGTAGCCGTGCAGTCGGTGGGCCGCGGCGAAGTCCACCTCGGTGGTCAGGGTGTAGCTACCCCCTGAGGGCAGGGAAGACGGGGTTTGAGGCCTCGACAAACCTGTTGCGTCACCCGATTGCTGCGTCACGTGCTCGCTCACTTCTCACCTATCCGGTTGATATGTCACGTCGCTCGCTCTGCGGTTCCTTGCACTCGGGCGACTCACGACGGTTTTCGAGGCGCCAGTGCTCATTCGGCGCTCACCTTGTCCAGAAATGCGGCGATACTAGCGGCGATCGATTCAGAATCAAGCCCGGTGTCGGCCAGGCTTTCCTCGCGCGTGCCGTGTTCGATGAAACGGTCCTCCACGCCCAGACGCAGGCCGGGGCGGGTCACGCCTTGCTCGGCCATTGCCAGCAGCAGTTCGCTGCCCACCCCGCCGATGCGGCTGCCTTCCTCGACGGTGACCACCGCGTCGTGTTCGGCGGCCAGGTCGGCCAGGGTGGTGAGTGCCTCGGTCGTCAGTGGGCGGGCCCAGCGCAGGCTGACCAGCGTGGCGTCCAGCGTCTCGCTGATCGGGATCAGCCGTTCGACCATCGCGCCGATGCCGATTAACAGCACCCGCCGGGGTGCATCCGCCCCGCCGCGATGCAGCAGGTGCGGCGCGGTATTGGCCTCACCCAGTGGCTTGCCGCCCAGGTTGGCCGGGCACTGGTCACGCGGGTAGCGGATCAGGCAGGGGCCGTCGTGAGTCATGGCCCAGTCGATGGCATCGTGCAGATCGCGCGCATCGGCCGGCGTGACGATGGCAAGGTTGGGCACGCTCATGCCCAGGACGAGATCGAAGCTGCCGGCGTGAGTGGGGCCATCCGGGCCCACCAGGCCGGCGCGATCGACCAGGAAGGTCACGGGCAGGCCCTGCAGGGCGATGTCGTGAATCACCTGATCCCAGGCGCGTTGCAGGAAGGTCGAGTAGATGGCGACCACCGGGCGCATGCCCTCGGTGGCCAGCCCGCCGGCCAGCGTGACGGCATGCTGCTCCGCGATGCCTACGTCATAAAGTCGGTCGGCGAATCGGGCGCCGAAGCCCTTGAGCCCGGAGCCCTCGACCATGGCCGGGGTAATGGCGACCACTTGTTCGTCCCGCTCGGCGTGGTGTTCGAGCCGGTCGGCGGCCACCTCGGTCCAGGTCGCGCGCGCGGCGGGCCCGGCCGTGGATTTGGCCGGGGTGTCCGTCGACGGCGACATCGCTCCACTCACGCCGTTGCGCGCCACGCCGTGAAAGCGTACCGGATCGCGCTCGGCCGGGGCCAGGCCGCGACCCTTCTGCGTGACCACGTGCAGAAGGCGCGGCCCGCGTTGTTCTCGCAGGTTGGCCAGGGTGTCGAGCAGGGTGTCGAGATCGTGGCCGTCGATCGGGCCGAAATAGCGAAAGCCCAGTTCCTCGAACAGGCTCGAGGTGCCGAGCAGATGGCGCATGCCGTCACGCAGGCCGGCGCGGGTCGAGCCGAGCAATTCGCCCAGCGGGCCGGCCTGAGCGAGCATTTCCTCGCCCGAATGGCGGAATCGCTCGACCAGCGGGTTGCTGCGCAGCCGGGTGAAGTGCTGATTGAGCGCACCGACATTCGCCGAGATACTCATCTCGTTGTCGTTGAGGATGACCAGCAGGTTGGCCTGCCGGTCGCCGGCGTGATTGAGCGCTTCGAACGCCTGCCCGGCGGTCATCGCGCCATCACCGATAATGGCCACGGCCTGGCGATCCTCTCCCTTGCACTCGGCCGCCAGGGCCATGCCGAGCGCCGCACTGATCGAGGTGCTCGAGTGGCCGGCGCCGAAGGGGTCGTGCTCGCTTTCCAGGCGTCGGGTGAATCCGGCCGGCCCGCCTTGCTGGCGCAGCCGGCTCATCCAGGCGCGTCGTCCAGTGAGCATCTTGTGCAGGTAGGTCTGGTGACCGACATCCCAGACGAGGCGATCGTAGGGCGTATCGAACACCCGGTGCAGCGCCAGGGTGAGCTCGACCACGCCGAGGTTGGCCGCCAAGTGCCCGCCGGTCGCCTCCACCTGTTCGAGCAGTGCGTGGCGCATCTCCTCGGCCAATGTAGCCAGCGAACCGCGTGAGAGGGCGCGAAGATCGGCCGGCTGCTCGATCAGGTCAAGCAAATGCGTCTGGCGGGACGAGAGCGGCATCAGTAGCGGCGCCGTGTGACGAAATCGAGGCAGGCGCTCAGGGCCTGACCATCGGCGCCCGGGGCGATGCCCAGAATGGCCAGTTCCCAGAGCACGGCGTGGGCGTGACGGACGGTGTCGTCGAGTTCGCGGCGCGCCCCGTCGAGCCCCGCCACGGTGACATACGAGCACTTGTCGGCCGCCGCATCCTTGCCTGGCGTCTTGCCCAGGTCGTCGGCCGAACCGGTGACGTCGAGGATGTCGTCCTGGATCTGGAAGGCCCGGCCCAGCAGTTGGCCGAAGTGGTCGACCAGTCGGAGCTGGCGGTCCGGCAGGCCCGCCCAGCGTGCCCCCATCACCAGCGAAGCGCGGATCAGCGCGCCGGTCTTGCGATCGTGCAGGTCGGCCAGTCGGGCGAGATCCGGGCCGTGCTCGCCATTGGCCTGGCCGGCGAGGGCCAGATCGATTGCCTGGCCACCGACCATGCCGGCCGGGCCGATCGCCGTGGCGAGGCGGCGCGTCCAGTCGAGTCGTATGCCCGCATCGGCCTGCGCCTCGGCCAAGGTGGCGAAGGCCAGGCTCTGCAGGGCGTCACCGGCGAGGATGGCGGTGGCCTCGTCGAAGGCGCGGTGCAGGGTGGGTCGGCCGCGGCGCAGATCATCGTCGTCCATGCTCGGCAGGTCGTCGTGGACCAGCGAGTAGACGTGCACCAGTTCGACCGCAACGGCCGCCGGCCACAGGCTCTCGAAGCGCGCCTCGGTCGTTGCGGGCCACGGGCGTCCGAACAGGCTGCCGAGAAACACCAATGCCGGGCGCAAGCGCTTGCCGCCGTCGAGGGTGGCGTGACGCAGGGCATCGGCCAGCCGGGGCGGGGTATCGACGAGCTGCTGGTCGAGCGCCGTCGTCAGGCGCACCTCGACCTGGTCGCGGAAGGCGTTCAGCCAGTCGTCGAAACCGTCCGGTGCGGCCAGGGTGCGTTGCGGGGCGTGCGGTGTCGCGTCGGTCACGGGTGTCAGGACGAGGGCGCGTCGCGTCCGGACTCGTCCGACGCCGGCTCGTTGATTGCCGCCACCCTGCGCTCGGCCTCGTCGAGCGCTCGCTGACACTGGCGCTCGAGCTCGACGCCGCGTTCGTAGTCCTTAAGCGACTGCTCGAGGCTCTGCTCACCGACCTCCAGGCGGGCCACGATCTGCTCGAGCTCGGTCAGGGCCTGCTCGTAACGCGTTATCGCGGATGGATCGCCGTTTTCGACGGTCTGTGGGGTGATGGTCTTGGACGCGGGGGAAGAATCCATGGGAAGCCTCTCGGATAGCTGGGTCCGATTATATCGCCCTAGGGAACCTCTGCACGAATCGTAATGCCACTCTGGCTTGGTGAGTCGCCCGCCCTCAAGGCGCGCAGAGTGGGTTTACGGTTCGTGCAGAGCTTCCGTTGGTGGAGGCGGCCAAAGGCGTTGATCGGATCGGGCACGGATTCAGAAGGCGTCGACCGCTTCGATGGCCTCGTCGAGATGCCCGACGCCGATCACTTCAAGCCCGTCGATCGGCTTGGGCGGCTTGTTGCCGCGCGGCACGATCGCGCGGGTAAAGCCGTGCTTGGCCGCCTCGGTCAGTCGTTCCGGGCCACCGGGCACCGGGCGGATCTCGCCGGCCAACCCGACCTCGCCGAAGATCACCAGCCCCTGCGGCAGCGGACGGTCGCGAAAGCTCGAGAGCATGGCGATCAGGCTGGCGAGATCGGCGGCCGTCTCGGCAACGCGTACGCCGCCGACCACGTTGAGGAACACGTCCTGGTCGAACAGCGCCACCTGGCCGTGGCGGTGCAGCACGGCCAGCAGCATCGCCAGCCGGTTGTGGTCCAGCCCCACGGTCAGCCGGCGCGAGCCGCCACCGGGGTGATCGGCCACCAGCGCCTGAACCTCGACCAGCATCGGTCGGGTGCCCTCGCGGGTGACCATCACCACGCTGCCCGGCACCGGTTTTTCGTGGCGGGAGAGGAAGATCGCCGAGGGGTTGGAGACGGGCTTGAGGCCGTGGTCGGTCATGCCGAACACGCCTACCTCGTTGGCCGCGCCGAAGCGGTTCTTGACCGCGCGAATCACGCGAAAGCGCGCGCCCGGGTCGCCCTCGAAGTAGAGCACCGTGTCGACCATGTGCTCGAGCACGCGCGGGCCGGCAAGCGCCCCTTCCTTGGTGACATGGCCGACGATCAGCACGATCACGTCATGGTGCTTGGCGAAGCGCACCAGCTGGGCGGTCGCCTCGCGCAGTTGCGAGACCGAGCCCGGCGCGGCGGAAAGCTCCTCGGTGTAGAGCGTCTGGATCGAGTCGACCACCATCAGGCCGGGCAGGGACTTGGCGCAGGCGGCGAGGATCGACTCGATGCGGGTCTCGGAGAGTAGGGTCAGCTCGCCGGCGCGCCCGGTCAGATCCGTGCCCAGCCGCCGCCCGCGCAGCGCGACCTGCTGAAGGGACTCCTCGCCGGTGACGTAGAGGCACTCGAGCCGATCCTGCAGGCCGAGCACCGTCTGCAGCAGCAGCGTCGACTTGCCGATGCCCGGATCGCCGCCGAGCAGCACCACCGAGCCGGGCACCAGCCCGCCACCCAGCACCCGGTCGAGTTCGCCCAGCCCGCTGGATTCGCGCGGCGTGTCGCTGACCTCGACCTCGCCGATGGCGGTGATGCGCGGCGCCTCGCCGGCGTAGCCGGCCATTTCGCGGGTCGGCGACTTGCCGCCCGGCAGGCGCATCTCGGCGAGACTGTTCCAGGCGCCGCATTCGCTGCAGCGCCCGGCCCACTTGGGATGGTCGGCGCCGCACTCGCGGCAGACGAAGGCGGTCTGGCTTTTCTTCGCCATCGCCCGTCAGACCTCGGCGCCTTCGCGCTTGAAGGTGGTGATCAAGGCCGTGTCGACCGCGCGCTTTCTGACCGTGCGTACCTCGATGTGGGCGTCGGGCAATTCCACCGCCGCGCCGACGGTGGGCAGCGCCTCGAGTTGCTCGATCACCAGGCCGTTGAGCGTGCTGACCTCTTCGGTGGGCAGCTCGATCTCCAGTTCCCGGTTGATCTCGCGGATGGGCAGGTTGCCGCGCACGATGTAGCGGCCGTCGTCCTGCAGGGTGATGCCCTCGTGATCGGAGTCGGGCGAGGTGGTGAA
Organism: Guyparkeria sp.; assembly: GCA_046261775.1. Classification (GTDB taxonomy): domain Bacteria; phylum Pseudomonadota; class Gammaproteobacteria; order Halothiobacillales; family Halothiobacillaceae; genus Guyparkeria. The sequence goes on along the minus strand of JBHEOB010000021.1, from coordinate 4,311 downwards.
CTCGCCGACGATCTCCTCGAGGATGTCCTCGAGCGTCACCAGGCCCTGGATGTCACCGTACTCGTCGACCACCAGCGCCGAGCGGCGTTC
>JBHEOB010000021.1:0-4122 GCA_046261775.1 Guyparkeria sp. | reverse complement strand
TTGGCGCTGGAAGTTCAGCAACTGGGTGGTCAGTGGTGTGCCTTCGGGGACGTAGTAGGGCTCGGCCAGCCGGCGCTTGAGACGCGAGAGCGTCAGGCTCTGGTCGATCAGCGGCCCGATCAGGCGGCGGACGTTGATGATGCCGATGGTGTGTTCGACCGATCCCTCGAACACCGGCAGCCGGGAATACTGGGCGTGGATCAGCTGGTCGAGAATGTGGTCCCAGTCCTGCGTGATGTCGATGCCGACGATCTCGGCACGCGGGATCATGATGTCCTCGACACTGGCCTGGCCGAGTTCGAGCACCGACAGCAGCATCGTCTGGTCCAGGTCCGGCAGACGCTGGCCCGATTCGCGCACGATGGTGTGCAGTTCGGCACGGGTCAGTGCGTTCGACCCGGCTCCGCTCGGGTGCAGGCCGAATATCGAGAGCAGATTATTGGCCAGCCAGTTGATCATCCAGATCACCGGACGCAACGGGCGGATCAGGATGCTGTAGACGAAGGCCGCCGGAAAGGCGAAGCGCTCCGGGAAGACCGCCGCGGCGGTCTTTGGTGCCACTTCGCCGAAGATCAGCAGCAGGAAGGTCATCGCGCCGGTGGCGATCGCGATCCCCGAGTCACCGAACAGGCGCAGACCGATTACGGTGGCGATCGACGAGGCGAGGATATTGATGAAGTTGTTGCCCAGCAGGATCAGGCCGATCAGCCGGTCGGGCTGCTCGAGCAGCTTTGATGCCCGCAGGGCACCCCGGTGGCCCTGCTTGGCCAGATGGCGCAACCGGTAGCGGTTGAGCGCCATCAGCGCGGTCTCCGAGCTGGAGAAGAAGGCGGACAGGACGATGAGCACGGCGAGTGCCGTGAACAGAAAGCCGAGGGGTATTTCGTTCAAGGGTGATAACGCTTGTGATGGGAACAGCCGGAAGTGTACGGCCAAGCCGGTGGCATTTCGAGCCGGCCGAGCTTCTCTGGCGACAGGGGTGGGGTTACAGCAAGCGACGAGCGGCCCGACGCGCCGGTCCCAAGCGCATCAGACCGACAGTCCGCGGACGAGTGCATCATGGCGTCAACTGGCGTCGAGTATCCACTCGAGCACGATCTTGGTGCCGAAATAGGCCAGGCCCATCATGACAAAGCCGGCCAGGGTCCACTGCACCGCGGTGCGCCCGCGCCAGCCGGCGATGTGTCGGCCGGCGAGCAACACGGCGAAGACCACCCAGGCAATCACCGAGAGCACGGTCTTGTGGACCAGATGCTGGGCAAGGATGTTCTCGAGGAACAGAAAGCCGGTGACCAGGGCCAGGGTGAGCAGCAGAAAGCCGATCACGATGAAACGGAACATCAGTTGTTCGACCGATTCCATCGGCGGCAGTCGACGGACCCAGCTGGCCGGGTTGTGGCCGTGCAGCGCCTGGTGCTGGATCAAGAGCATCACGCCCTGCAGGGCGGCCAGCGTCAGTAGGGCGTAGGCGGCCAGCGAGATCAGGATGTGGGCATCCATCGCGATCGCGCCGGTGCGGATGGGCACGTTCGATTCCGGCACGAACACCGTGAGGAATACCGTGAGGGCGGTGATCGGCAGCAGCACCACCGCGATCCCTTCAAGCCGTTCGCGGAAGGCGCTGACCACGGTGATCGCGCTGGCCAGGCCGAAGACCGCGGCCAGTGCATTCAGAACGCTCAAGTTGAGCGCGGCCGGTTCGGACTGGAACCCTAACTGGTAGAGCAGGGCACCCTGGCCGATCAGGGCGGCCACTGCGATCAGCAGCCCGGGCAGGCGGAAGGATGCCCGCTCGAGGCGCTGCCACTGGTCTACCAGCAACAGCACGGTGGCGAGGACAAAGCCAATGATGGTCGCGCTGGCGAGAAAGGTCACGCTGTGGTCCACCTGGGACGCTCCTCCTGGAATCGGGGCACCGCGTCAGCCGCGTCAGCCTGTTCGGGGTTTATGTCGAAAGCCCACACAGTCTGCCACAGAGTCAGGTCGACGACGGGGCGTCGGGGAGTTTCTTGTGCGGGTTGAGAATGCCGGCCGGATCGAAGACGGCCTTGATGCCGCGCATCAGGTCGAGTGACTCCGGCGGGATTTCGCGGGAGACGAATTCGCGCTTGACCAGCCCGATGCCATGCTCGCCCGAGAGCGTGCCGTCCAGGCGCAGTACCGCGTCGAACACCTCGTCGAGGGCCTGCTCGGCGCCGGTCATCTGGGCGGGGTCGTCCGGGTCGACCAGCAGATTGACGTGGATGTTGCCGTTGCCGGCGTGGCCGAAGCTGACGATGGTGATGGCGTGGCGGGTGGCGATGTCATCCAGGGTCTCGATCAGCCGCGGGATGCGCGAGACCGGTACCACCACGTCCTCGTTGATCTTCTTCGGCGCGACCTGGCGCAGGGTGGGCGAGAGTGCCTTGCGGGCCGCCCACAGGCGAGCCTGTTCGTCGCTGGTCTCCGCCACGGCGATGTCGGCATCATCGCTGCGTGCCGCTCCAACCACCCGTTCGACCGTGGCATCGATGCCGCTCTCGTCGCCGTCGACCTCGATCATCAGCATCGCCCCGGCGCTCGCCGGGATCTCGGCCGAGGAATTGCGTCGCAGCAGATCCAGGGCATTGCCGTCGATGAATTCGATCGCCGCCGGGGTCGCCGGCTGGGCCATCACGCGGGAGACCGCCGCCGAGGCGGCATGCATGTTCGGGTAGAAGGCGCGCAGCAGGCGCCGGGTTTCCGGCAGCGGCGTGAGCTTGAGTGTTGCCTCGGTGATCACGCCCAGCGTCCCCTCGCAGCCGATCAGCAGCCGGGTCAGGTCGTGGCCTACCACCCCCTTGGTGGTCTGCGAGCCGGCCTTGATGGTGCGTCCTCGGCCGTCGACCGCCCGCAGTCCGAGCACGTTATCGCGGGTGGTGCCGTACTTGACCGCGTGCGGGCCGGCTGCATTGCATCCCAGGTTGCCGCCGATGGTGCACAGGGCGTTGCTGGTCGGATCCGGTGGCCAGAAAAAGCCCCTCTCGGCGACGATCCGTTGCAGGTCGGCATTGATCAGCCCGCCCTGGACCACGATCAGTCGATCCTCGGGACGAAAATCCAGCACTCGGGTCATGCGATCGGTGACCAGCACCATCCCACCGAGGATCGGCACCGAGCCGCCGGCCGTGCCGGTGCCGCGCCCGCGCGTGGTCACCGGCACGCGGTGGGCGTGGGCGAGTTGCATCAGCTCGACCACCTCCTCGTGGGTCTCGGGGAAGACCACCACCGCCGGGGCATGGTGCACCCGGCTGTTGTCCATGCCGTAGGACCAGGTCGAGCCGGCGTCCGTCAGCACACGGGCGGCGGGCAGGACGCCGGAGAGCCGGTCGATGAAGGTGTCGAGATCAGTCATGGATTTCAGTCGGTCAGTCCGAGCAATTGGCGGTCGACCAGGTCGACCACCGCGTGGATGCACTTGATCTGCGTCTCGTAGGCGATGCCCGGCCGCTCGGTGGGCATGCAGATCAGCCGGTCCTGGCTGTGCAGGTGGGGGGCGATCACCTCCTCGGAGCCTGCCGAGAGCAACACCACTTGCATGTCGCGTTCGTGGGCTGCCCGCAGCGCAGGCAGGATGCCGTCGACCGCGTTGCAGCTAACCGCGAACAGGACGTCGTTCTGGGCCCCCAGTGCCCGGATGGAGCGAACGAAAGGCTCCTTGCCGCCGGGGTACTCGGACAGGGCCAGCACCGGCAGGCCCGGGCGCGGGTGCTCTAGCTGGCCGGTCATCAACCGCGCGAAGTAGTGCGCCATGTCGCTGCGCTCGCGCGAACCGCAGGCGAACACGCGCTGACCGTTGAGCACCGCGGTCAGGATAACGCCGGCGGCCTCGAGTGTCTGCGGTGCGCCGGCTTTCAGCAACTGGCCGATCTCGGCCAGATCGTTGTCGATTCGTCGTCTCAGGCCGTCGAGTATGTCGCTCATCAGTTTTGCGCGAGAAACCCCGTCCTTACAAACGGGGAGGAATAGCGCCCGCCGTCAGGCGGCCTTATTTCTCGCATCCTCCGTGTCGGTTGTCGCTATCTTGGATTGAACGTAATAGCCGTAGCCGTCGGCCCGCTGGGTCAGCGTGCAGTGGCGATGTCCAATGCCCTGCACGACGCC
>JBHEOB010000020.1:0-21980 GCA_046261775.1 Guyparkeria sp. | reverse complement strand
TCACCACCACCATGGAATTGCTCGGACGCATGGGGGCAACACTGACCGTGGGTGACCAGATGAGTGTCGAGGTGGACACCACCACGGTCGACACCCTCGAGGCGCCGTACGACCTGGTGCGCACCATGCGTGCGTCGATCCTCACGCTCGGCCCGATGCTGGCCCGCTTCAAGAAGGCGCGCGTCTCCCTACCGGGTGGCTGCGCCATCGGCACCCGTCCGGTGGACATTCACCTCAAGGGGCTCGAGGCGCTGGGCGCCAAGGTGCGTGTCGAAGGCGGTTACATCGAGACCTCTGCCGAGCAACTTATCGGGGCTCGCATCGTGCTCGACCAGGTCACGGTCACCGGCACCGAGAACCTGATGATGGCGGCTGTCTTCGCCCAGGGCGAGACAGTGCTGGAAAACGCGGCCCGCGAGCCCGAGGTGGTCGACCTGGCCAACTTCATGAACGCGATGGGCGCGGACGTGCGCGGTGCGGGCAGTGACGTGATCCGGATACACGGCGTCGAGCGCCTGCACGGCGTGCGCTACCGGGTGTTGCCCGACCGGATCGAGACCGGTACCTACCTGGTCGCCGCCGCCATGACCCGCGGGCGTATCCTCGTGCGCGACACCCGTCCCGAGCTGCTCGATGCGGTGCTGGCCAAGCTCGAGCAGGCGGGCGCGGAGATCGAGTTGGGCGAGGACTGGATTCGCCTCGATATGCACGGGCGTCGCCCCAGGGCGGTCGACATTCGCACCGCGCCGCATCCGGGCTTTCCCACCGACATGCAGGCCCAGTTCGTCGCCATGAACGCGGTGGCCGAGGGTACCTCCACGGTAGTCGAGACCATCTTCGAGAACCGCTTCATGCACGTCCAGGAAATCCAGCGCATGGGTGCGGATATCCATATCGAGGGCAATGCCGCGATCATTCGCGGGGTGGAGACATTGTCGGGCGCGCCAATCATGGCGACCGACTTGCGCGCCTCGGCCAGTCTGGTGCTCGCGGGTCTTGTCGCCAGCGGCGAGACCGTGGTCAACCGCATCTATCACATAGACCGTGGCTACGAGTCCATCGAAGAGAAACTCTCGCGCCTCGGCGCCAATATCCAACGGATCACGAGCTGATCGCCATGTCCCAATCCGACCAGATCGTCGTCGCGCTCTCCAAGGGGCGTATTTTCAAGGAAACCCTGCCGCTGCTGGCCTCAGTGGGCATCGAGCCGCTGGAGGACCCGGACAATAGCCGCAAGCTGATCCTCGAGACCAGCGACCCGAGCGTGCGGCTGTTGATCCTGCGCGCCTCGGACGTGCCCACCTACGTCCAGCACGGCGCCGCCGATATCGGCGTCGCCGGCAAGGACGTGCTGTTCGAGCACGGTGGCGAGGGTCTGTTCGAGCTGGTCGATCTGAAGATTGCCCAGTGCAAGCTGATGGTGGCCGGCAAGCCGGGCGCGCTCGAGCGTGCCGGCCGGATCCGGGTGGCCACCAAGTACACCCGGGCCGCCGAGTCCTACTTTGCCGACCGCGGCCGGCAGATCGAGCTGATCAAGTTGTACGGCTCGATGGAGCTGGCTCCGTTGGTCGACCTGGGCGACTGCATCGTCGACGTGGTCGATACCGGTAATACCCTTCGCGTGCCAACGGCCTGGAGCCGCTGGAACACATCGCCGAGATTTCCTCGCGCCTGATCGTCAATCGCGCGGCACAGAAGCTCAAGCACGCCCGGGTGAGCGATTTTGTCGATCGGGTTGAGCAGTACCTGGAGGCCAAGTGATGATCCGTCGCATGAATGCCCGCGCCGCGGGTTTCGATCGCCAGCTCGACGAACTGCTCGACTGGTCGGGCATGGCCGATGAGCGGGTGGAGTCCATCGTCCGCGAGATCCTGGCCGATGTGCGCAAGCGTGGCGATGCGGCGGTGGTCGAGCACACCCGGCGCCTCGATCGGCTCGAGGTTGCTTCTGCGACCGAACTGGAACTTTCTGCCGAGCGGCTTGATGCCGCCTACCATGCCATTCCGGACGATGTGCGCGAGGCCCTGGAACTGGCCGCCGAGCGCCTGCGGGCCTACGCCGAGCGACAGAAGGGCGAGAGCTGGACCTACACCGAGGCGAACGGCAACGTGCTGGGCCAGCAGGTCACGCCGCTTGATCGCGCCGGGCTCTACGTGCCCGGCGGCAAGGCGGCCTATCCGTCGTCGGTACTGATGAACGCGATTCCGGCCAAGGTCGCCGGGGTCGGGCAGGTGATCATGGTCGTGCCCACCCCGGACGGTGTACAGAACGACACGGTCCTGGCCGCGGCGCGTATCGCCGGCGTGGATCGGGTGTTTACCGTCGGCGGTGCCCAGGCCGTGGGCGCGTTGGCCTATGGCACCGAAACCATCCCCGCGGTCGACAAGATCGTCGGGCCGGGCAATATCTTTGTCGCCGCCGCGAAACGCGAGGTCTTCGGTCAGGTGGGCATCGATATGATCGCCGGCCCCTCCGAGATCCTGATTGTCTGCGACGGTCACACCGATCCCGACTGGATCGCGATGGACCTGTTCTCGCAGGCCGAGCACGACGAGCAGGCGCAGTCGATCCTCCTGGCGCACGATCCCGATTTCCTTGACACGGTTGCCGCCTCGATCGAGCGCCTGCTGCCCGACCAGCCGCGTGCCGAGATCATCGCCAAGGCGCTGGAAACCCGCGGTGCGCTGATCGAGGTGGCCGATATCGACCACGCGATCGAGCTGATTAACCGGATTGCCCCCGAGCACCTGGAGCTCTCGTTCGAGGGTGCCGAGAAGCGTCTGGGCGAGATCCGCAATGCCGGGGCCATCTTCGTCGGTCGCTACACCGCCGAGGCCCTCGGTGATTACTGCGCGGGCCCCAATCACGTCCTGCCCACCTCGGGCACGGCGCGCTTTTCCTCGCCACTGGGAGTCTACGACTTCCAGAAGCGCTCGAGCATCATCCACTGCTCTGCCGCCGGCGCGGTCGAGCTGGGACGTGTCGCCGAGCGGCTCGCTCGTGCCGAGGGCCTGGAAGCACACGCTCAGTCGGCCCGTTACCGGGTCGACGCCGAGGGCGAATGATGGCTGATATAGATAAACAACCCGACCGGAATCGTTTCTGGTCGGATGACCTCGGCGAGCTGTCGCCCTATGTCCCGGGTGAGCAGCCCAGGATGGCCGACCTGATCAAGCTCAATACCAACGAGAACCCCTACCCGCCGTCACCGCGGGTGCTTGAGGCGATTCGAGCCGCGGCCGACGACGGCTTGCGGCTGTACCCGGATCCGACCAGCCGGGCACTGCGCGATTGCCTGGCGGACTATCACGGCGTCACGCCCGACCAGGTCTTCGTTGGCAACGGCTCGGACGAGGTGCTCGGGTTCCTGTTCCGCGCCCTGTTTCAGCGCGGGCGGCCGGTGGTGTTTCCGGACATCACCTACTCGTTCTACCCGGTCTACTGCCGTCTGTTCGGCATCGATTCGCGCACGGTCGAGCTCGATAGGGAACTGGCTGTCGACGTCGAAGCGATGCTGGCCATCGATCCGTCCAGCGTGGGCGGGGTGATCCTGCCGAATCCCAATGCGCCCACGGGGTGCCTGCTCGCGCTCGACCAGGTTGAGCGCCTGGCCGCGCATTTCGCCGATTGCGCGGTGGTGATCGACGAGGCCTACGTCGATTTCGGCGGGGAATCGGCGGTCGGCCTGGTCGACAGCTATCCGAACCTGTTGGTCACCCAGACGTTGTCGAAGTCGCGTTCGCTGGCCGGCCTGCGGTTGGGCTTCGCCATCGGTCACAGCGGGTTGATCGAGGGGTTGGCGCGGGTCAAGGACAGTTTCAACTCCTATCCGGTCGATCGGTTGGCGAGTGCGGGTGCGGTTGCCGCTTACGAAGACGAGGAGCACTTTGAGCAGACGCGGCGTGCCATCATCGCGATGCGCGAGCAATTGACCGCGGACCTCGAATCACGCGGGTTCGAGGTGTTGCCGTCCGCGGCCAACTTCGTGCTCGCCCGACATTCGGACCGTTCCGGCGCGGAGCTTGCTTCGGGTCTGCGCGAGCGGCGCGTTATCGTACGGCACTTCGATCGTGCCCGGATCGGCGATCACCTGCGTATCACCATCGGTAACGAGGGGCAGAACGCCGCGCTGCTCGCGGCGCTCGACGAGGTCCTCGCGGCCGGTTGACTGGGAAACCCGGCACGAATCCCGAATGCCACTTTCTCACCGGCTTGTTCGTCATCAAGGCGCCGATGCGATGCCACGCCCAGAATGACTGCCCGGACCTGGCGAGAATCGGCAATGCCGAGTTCGGGTAACCGGCACCAGAGGCAGTGGCCATTCGTGCCGACCTTCCCTCGCGGCCTGTTTTCGGCTGGTTACGCGTGTTATTCTTCTCACGCGTTTTGGTCAGCAACAGTCCGGCCTTGACGCCACCCAATGGTGCCCTGTGTTCGTCCCTTCGCGACGGATCTCCGTGAATTCCGCCAGGCCCGGAAGGGAGCAACGGTAGCGGTCGATCCGGGCGCCGGAGAACGGCGGATGCAGGGTGCCACCCAATTGGATCCCGCGTTATGAGTTATCAGGTACTGGCACGCAAGTGGCGACCCCGGCGCTTCGAAGACATGGTCGGCCAAGGTCACGTGCTCCAGGCCCTGACCAACGCGCTGGATCGTGATCGTCTCCACCACGCCTACCTGTTCACCGGCACGCGCGGGGTGGGCAAGACGACGGTCGCCCGCATCTTTGCCAAGGCGCTCAATTGCGAGCAGGGCGTCTCCAGCAAGCCCTGCGGTGAGTGCGCCGCCTGTCGTGAAATCGACTCGGGGCGCTTCGTCGACCTGATCGAAGTCGATGCCGCTTCGCGTACCAAGGTCGACGACACCCGCGAATTGCTGGAAAACGTCGTCTACCTGCCGGTCAAGGGACGCTTCAAGATCTACCTGATCGACGAAGTGCACATGCTGTCGAAGAGTTCCTTTAATGCGCTGTTGAAAACGCTCGAGGAACCGCCGCCGCACGTCAAGTTCCTGCTGGCGACCACCGATCCGCAAAAGCTCCCCGTGACCGTTCTCTCGCGCTGCCTGCAGTTCAACCTGCGTGCGCTGCCCGAGGCGCATATCCAGAGCTACCTGTCGGATATTCTGGGGCGCGAGGGCATCGAGGCCGATCCGGAGGCCCTGCGCCTGGTCGCCGATTCCGCCGGTGGTTCGGTGCGCGATGCGTTGAGCCTGATCGATCAAGCCATCGGTTTTTGTGACGGTCGACTGGGAACCGACACGGTCGCCGACATGCTCGGGGTCACCGACCGGCGGTTGCTGCGAGGGCTGCTCGAGCGGTTGGCCTCGGGTGACGCCGATTCGCTTTTCGCGCTGGTGGATCAGGCTCTGGAACGATCAGTCGACCCGTCACGCCTGTTGGCGGAACTGGCCGAGGCGGTGCATCAGGCGGCGTTGGCGCAGTGGTTGCCGACCGATACCCCCACTCTTGACGTGGATGCTGCCACGCTGCAGCTCTGGTACCAGATTGCCCTGTCCGGTCGACGAGATATCGGCTGGGCGCCGTCGCCGCGGATTGGTCTGGAGATGACCCTGCTTCGCATGCTCGCCTTCCAGCCGGGGACGACGCGCGCCGAAGATGCCTCGACCGCATCGGGTGAGCGCGATGGTTCCCCGATCGGCGGCCAGCCGACTTCGGGCTCGGCCCGAGGGGTGGCGTCCGCGACGTCATCGCGTGCGTCCACCCACGAGCCGCCGGTGGTTGCCGACCAAGAAGGCGGTAAGGGGGGCGCCGGTTATCGAGTGGAGGAGGGCGGCCCAGCCACCATTGAGCCTGTGGCCGCACCGCCAATCAATGAACCGCCAGCCAAGGGGGCCGATGACAGCCAGTCGGGGCCGTCTTCGCCGATCGGGAACGAACAATCTTCCGGATCGGCGGCGGCTCAGGCACCGGCGTCAGGCGGTCGCGCGATTACCCCGGAGAACTGGTTCGAGGTGGTGGCGCAGTTGTCGATGCCGGCCCGCAGCCTGGCCGAGCGTTGTCATGCGATCAACGAGGACGATGCGGTCGTCCTTGTCATCGACCCGGGATTCCGGTCGATGGCATCCAGGGGCACGCAGGAGCGGCTAGTCACGCAACTCCAGCGACTGGGCATCAGCCAGCCGGTGCGCTTTGTCGTCGGTGGTGCCGCGAATGCGCCTGTCCCCGCCGCCAGGCCGGCGGCCTCTCTCGACCCGTCGGCCGCGCCGGTGGAAACCGTGGCGAGAACCTCGGCAGAAAAACCGGTAGAAACCCCGGTAGAAACCCCGGCACAGATCCGCGAGCGCAACGAGCAGGCGGCCGAAGAGGCGCGTGAGCGGTCGCTGCGCGATCATCCGGCCGCGCGTGTGATCGCCGAGCGGGCCGGCGCCGAACTGATACGAGAATCCGTTCGCCCCATGGGTGATCACGGTGCAATCAACGAACGTTAGCGAGCAGGAGACATCGACAGATGAAAGGTGGAATGGGCAACCTGATGAAACAGGCGCAGGCGATGCAGGAAAACATGCAGCGCATGCAGGAAGAAGTGGCCTCGATGGAAGTCGAGGGCCAGTCCGGCGGTGGGTTGGTCAAGGTAACCATGACCGGCAAGCACGAGGCACGCCGTGTCACGATCGACCCCAGCCTGCTCGAGGACGACAAGGACATGCTCGAGGATCTGGTCGCTGCGGCGATCAACGACGCCGCTCGTCGAATCGAGCAGGAGCAACAGGAAAAGATGTCCGGCATGACTGACGGGATGAACCTGCCACCCGGGTTCAAGATGCCGTTCTGATGCGGCCCGGTCAGACCATCGCCCGAGCCGCTACGGTTCGGGCGTTTCTCGTTCCGGAGACGTGATACGTGCAATTCTCACCCAGTTTCCAGCAGTTGATCGATGCGTTGCGTTGCCTGCCCACCGTGGGGCAGAAGACGGCCCAGCGCATGGCGCTGCACCTGCTCGAACGGGACCGTGCGGGAGCAGGTCGGTTGGCCAAATCGATTGGCGAGGCCCTGGAAAAGCTGGGGCACTGCCGTTCCTGCCGCGTATTTACCGAGGGCGAGATCTGCCCGATCTGTGCCGACGAGCAGCGGGACGATCGGCTGCTCTGCGTGGTCGAATCGCCCGCCGACTGGATCGCGATCGAATCCTCCGGCGCCTACCAGGGGCGCTACTTCCTGCTGCTGGGTCGGCTGTCCCCGCTTGACGGGATCGGCCCGGACGAGTTGAAACTCGATCAGCTGGCCGAGCGCCTCGACCGGCCGGGCATCGAAGAGGTCATCCTGGCGACCAGTGCCACCATCGAAGGCGAGGCCACGGCGGGCTACGTCAGCGAGCTGGCGAGAACCCGGGGGTTGCGGGTAACCCGTCTGGCTCAGGGTGTGCCGATGGGTGGCGAGCTCGAGTACATCGATGCCAGCACGTTGAGTCTTGCGCTTAAGGGACGCCGCGAGGCCGAGTCATAATTATGGCGTATCAAGCATAAGGGAAACGCGGGTAAGATGGCCCTCCACTTTCCCCTTCCTGGAGACATAGCCATGCCCGCTCCTCGTATCCTTCGCCGGTTCACGCCGCTGGCCGCCGCTTGCCTGTCGGCGAGCGTAGGGTTGTCCTCGATCGCCTTCGCGCAAGAGCCCGCTGCGACCACTCAGGCCGTCCAGATCGGCGATCCCTTCCCGCAATGGGAACTGACCGATCAGCACGACGAAACCCATCGGCTTCCCGGTGAAGCCACGCAGGCCGTCGTTTTTTCGCGCTCCAAGCAGGCGGACGAAACGCTTTCCCCGGTGCTCGAATCGGTTGCCGGTGAACGGCTGGTCAGTGGTGACGTGGTCTATCTCTCGGATATCAGTCGGATGCCGGGCCTGATCAGTCGGCTGTTTGCGCTGCCGTCGCTGCGCGATCGGGACTACCCGGTCGTGCTGATCCGGGAGGAGGGGGTTTCCGCCCCGCTGGTCACCGAAACCGACTGCCTGGCGCTGTACCGCCTCGAGCAGGGAACGGTGGTGGCTCGCGAGGATCTCTGCGCGGAGGAGGAGGTCAAGAACGCCTTCTGAGGGCCGATCCGGGAGGCCCCGGCCGACCTCTGTGACGACGGGTGGCCCAAGGTGGCCCCGGGTGACTCCGGGGCGGGTCGTCAGATCGTGGTGTTGTTCTGATCGTCGATCAGGGTATCGGGGCCGGTGGCGTCGGGACTGGCCGGGTTTTGGATCACGCGGTCACGGCCCTTGCGCTTGGCGGCCAGGAGGGCATCGTCGGCACGCTGGATGATGCCGTCGGAAAAGTCATGGGCGACCACGTTGGTCAGGCCGATCGAGATGGTCAGTTCGCCCAGTTCACGGCCGCTCTCGGCCAGCCGCAGCCTCGATTGCGAAATGATGTTGCGGAGCTTGTTGGCCACGGCCATTGCGCCTTCCGCCGGGGTGTCGGGCAGGACGATCGCGAACTCTTCGCCACCATAGCGCAGCACCTGGTCCTGCCCCTTGACGTGCTCGCGGAGCGTCCGTGCGATGAAACGCAGGATCTTGTCGCCGACCAGGTGGCCGTAGTTGTCGTTGATCTGCTTGAAGTGGTCGATGTCAGCGAGCAGGAACGCCCCCGGGTCGCCGGCTGACAGGGCCGAGGTGATCTGTTTTTGCAGCAGTTCGTTGAGACCGCGGCGGTTGGGCAGGCCGGTGAGGGGATCGGTGCGTGCGTCGCGGCGAGCGCTGTCTAGCTCCTTTCGCAGCTTGGTGATCTGGTCACCGGCGTTGTTCATCTGGTCGGAGGAGTCGAGCGCCGTCTTCTCGATCTGCTTGGTATCCTCCATGATCTCCTCGGTCAGCGATCGCATTGATTCGACCGAATCGCTGCGGTCGATCTGGCGGACGAAGTCGCCCAGGGTCGAGGCGAAGTTGGAGAATTCGTTCCCCGTGTTGAGCATCTGCAACATCATGTTGCGCATCACCCGCAGCATGGTTTCCTGCGCGCGCGTCATCTGCTTGAGTGCGCCATTGAGCACGTGGGTATCGAACAGGTCCTGGGCGATTTCCTGTGTCAAGCCCGCGCTGCTGTTGATCGCGTCGTCCATGTCCTTGGTCAGGCTGGCGTCGCGCTTGAGCGCCCGCTCGTAGAACAGGGTGATGTAGACCGGGGTGGGGGGTAGTCCCAGCTCGGCGAGCTGGGAAAGCACCATCCGCATGATTTCACTGGCCTGTCCACGGTCGTGACTGTAGTCGAACATGTGACGTTCCTGTCTCTCATTACGCCGGCTGCGGCTACGTGTGTATTCTTCGCGTGCCAGCCGCCCGGTGCAGGATTGCCGGCACGGCGGGTTGGCGGGTTGAGTCAGTCGTCGAGGAGCTCGGAAAGCTCGCGTGACAGCTGGTGCTCTTCCACGCCGTTGTATTGCAACAACTCGCGCAGGTGTGTCAGGGCATCCAGTTCGATGCTCGACCAGGCCAGGGCGAGGGTTCGATTCGACTCGCGGACGACGCGTGCGGTCAGGTCCACGAGGACGGTCTGGTCCGGGTCGGACAGGATCTGGACGTTGAGCGGTTCGGCTATGCAGTCGTCATTCAGGCTGCCTGCCGTCTCCAGCTCGACCAGGATGCCCTTGAGCGAAACATCCAGGATGGTGCCACGCAACGCCGCCCCCGGGCAGCGGATGCGTACCGGAAGCGGGATCTCGACGCGGGCGAAACGGCGTTGCGTGATCATTCCGTTGTATTACTCCTGGAAGATGTTGGCGCACTATGCCGTGATGGAATAAAGCATACTGCCTTCGTGCCCCAAGCGCTACCGCTGCCCGGCGATGAAACGCGGGGAACGGGTGCCAGGCCCAATCATTGGTGCAGACCTGGGCGCAGGCGTAGGCGGTGGTAAAATGCTGTGCATGCCAAAAGTGATTGAAATACGCACCCCGGGCAGGGGCTTTGCCAATATCACCAGCCAGGTGCAGGCCAAGCTGTCCGGCAGTGGGCTGTGCCACCTGTTCCTCCAGCACACCAGCGCCTCGTTGATCCTGACGGAGAACGCTTCCCCGGAGGTGCGTACGGATCTCGAGACGCTGATCGGCCGTCTCGCTCCGGACGGCGACCCTGCCTACCACCACGACGACGAAGGCTCGGACGACATGGCTGCGCATTTCCGCACGTTGCTGGCCGGTCACGAGCTCTCGGTGCCCATGACCGATGGCCAGCTGTTGCTGGGAACGTGGCAGGGGGTGTTCCTGTGGGAGCACAGGGCCGCCCCGCACCGGCGTCGTATCGTCATCACCCAGTTGCCCGAGCGACAGTGAGCCCGGGCGCCGGCGGTTGGCCGCTCGTGCCGGCCCGATTGCCTTGGAACGAGGACGACACCCCGTACATCGAGGCGGGCGACGATGCCTGTTTCCCCGGCGAGAACGGTTTTCGCGTGAGCGAAGATGTCTTTCTTGCCGGCAACGATCTCCCGGCTCGCTTCGCCGGGGGGCTGGGCAACCGGGTGCTCGAATGCGGGTTTGGCACGGGGCGTAATTTCCTTGCCACCGCCGCGCTGTTCCTCGAGTTGGCACCCGCGGATGCCACGCTGGAATTCGTCAGCCTGGAGAAACATCCGCCGGCCGTCGAGGACCTTCCCTCGGTGGCCCTGGCCCTGAGCCGCCTGTCGCAGGAATGGCTTGCCTCTAACCCGCAGTTCACGGCGGGCGCGTACGACCGAGTGGTCGGGCTGCAAACGGCATTACACAACCAGTGGCCCGACCCAGTGCCGGGTTTTCATCGGCGCGCTCTGGCCGGCGGGCGTGTTCGATTGACCATGGTCTGGGGTGATGCCCGTGACCAGCTGTCCCGCCTCGATGGTCGGTTCGACGCCTTCTACCTTGACGATTTTTCATCGGATCACGATTCCAAATGGTGGCAGGAGCCGTTGATCTCGGAACTGGCGCAGCGCGCTGCACCGGGCGCGACGCTGGCCACGTCTTTTGCGGCCCAAGAGGCGCAGAGCGCACTGGCTACGGTTGGGTTCGCTACGCGGACACGGCCTGTCCTCTCTGGCAAGCGCAACATGCTCATTGCGCGCCGCCAGGACGGGGCGACGAGTAATGCACCGGAGATCGGGCGAGCCGTCAATCGGACCGATGCTCCGATCGCGGTGCTGGGGGCAGGGATGGCCGGCGCCACGATGGCCCGAGCGCTTGCCCGGCGTGGCCGGGAGGTCGTGGTGTTCGAGGCCGGGCCCGAGTCGGCCGGCGGCGGGTCGGGCAATCCGGCCGGCCTGGTCGCACCGGTTATCAGCCGCGACTGGAATCGGTTGTCGCAGCTCACCGCCACGGGCATGGGATTCATGCGGGCGGAACTGGATGGGCTGGTCGACGGCGAGATCGCGGCGTTCGATGGCGTGATCAAGCTGGCGCGCGGCGAACGGCACGCGACCAAGCAGACGGGAATCGCCGCGGCACTCGAACCCGATCCGGCCTTTGCGCAGTGGTGTGGAGCCGAGCGCTTGCGCGAGTTGACCGGCCTGGCCGACATCGACTCGTCCGGCTGGTGGTTCCCGACCGCCGGTTGGCTGCGACCCCGGCGGGTGATCGCCGAATGGCTGACCACCCCCGGCATCGAGACGTGCCTGGAGTGGCCGGTAGCAGTTATTAAGGGCGGGGCGGGGAACTGGCAGCTGCAGACGGCCGATGGCCGCCGACACGGACCGTTTGCCGAGTTGATCGTGGCGGCGGGGCCCTCGACCGCCTCGCTTATCGAGGGGCTGGCGCCATGGATCGAGCCATGCCGGGGCCAGGTTAGTTGGGGGACAATTGACCCCGACCGGTCAGGCACCACGCGCCGTGCACAGCCAGTCATGCGTGAGGGCTATGCACTCGACTTGCCGAGCGGTGAGCGCCTGTTCGGCGCCAGTTTCCTGCCCGGGGACGAGGAGACTCGGGTGCGGCCTGTCGAGCACGAGGAAAACCGGCGCCGACTGGCCTCCATTGCCCCGTCGCTGGCAACGGGATTGACCTCGGGCGGCCTGCAGGGACGGGCCTCGTTGCGCGCGACCACCCCGGACCGCCTGCCGATTGTCGGGCAGGTTGCCGACGGGCTGTGGGTGACCACCGGGCATGGCGCGCGTGGGCTGACCTGGTCGGCGTGGCTGGCCGAGTATCTCGCCGCGAGGATCGAGGGCACGCCCTCGCCGCTGCCACGCGACCTGGCCGAGGGGCTCGAGCCGGCGCGGTTCGACGAGCGCGCGGCGCGCAAGGCGGGCAGGTCAGGTGGTCGGTGACAGGGCAGGCGAAAGGGCGGATAACCCCCCCTTCCTGGGGCGACCGGCTTACTCCGCCAGTCGCCGAATGCGCTCGCGCTGGGCGCCCAGTTCCTCGAGTTCCGATTCGAAGCCGCCCAGCCGCTCGCGTTCCTGGTTGACCACCGCCTCGGGGGCGCGCTCGACGAAATTGGCATTCGACAGTTTGCCACGCGCCTTCTCGATCTGCTTCTCGATGCCCTCGACGGCCTTGTCGAGGCGTTCGAGCTCGGCGGCGACGTCGATCAGGCCGGCCAGTGGGATATGCACCTGCATCTTGCCCACAAGCGCCATCGCCGATTCCGGCAACTCGCCCTCGACCTCCCCGATCGACTCGATTCGCGCGACCGTGGTCAGCAGCGGCTCGAGCTCGTGGATGCGGGCCCGATCAGATGCGCTGGCTTCGCTGACCAGTACCGGCAGCGGCTTGCCCGGGGCGATGTCCATCTCCGCGCGGATGCGGCGCACGCCCAGGATGAAGCCCTGCAACCATTCGATTGCCTCTGCCGCCTCGGGATCGTGCTTGGATTCGTCGGCGAGCGGGAAGGGCGCGGTCATGATGCTGTCGTCATCGGCGCGCTTGCTACCGGCGAGCGGAGCCACCCGTTGCCAGATGGTCTCGGTGATGAACGGGATGAACGGGTGGGCCAGGCGCAGCAGCGTCTCGAGCACGCGCACCAGTGTGCGGCGGGTGCCGCGCTGGGCGGCCTCGTCGCCGTGCTTGAGTGCCGGCTTGGTCAGCTCGAGATACCAGTCGCAGTAGGTGCTCCAGGTGAAGTCGTAGAGCGCCTGCGCGGCCAGGTCGAAGCGGTAGGTCTCCAGGTGTTTGGTGACAGTGGCTTCGCAGGCCTGCAACTCGCCGATGATCCAGCGCTCGGCGGTACCCAGCGTGACCGGCTCGTCACCCAGCCCGGTGTCCTCGCCCTCGCACTGCATCAGCACGAAGCGGCTGGCGTTCCAGAGCTTGTTGCAGAAGTTGCGGTAGCCCTTGACCCGCTCGAGGTCGAAGCTGATGTCGCGGCCAGTGGTCGCCTGCGCGGCGAAGGTGAAGCGCAGCGCATCGGTGCCGTGTTCTTCGATGCCATCGGGGAACTCGTCGCGGGTCTGTTTCTCGATCTGTCTGGCCTTCTTCGGCTGCATCAGCCCCGTGGTGCGCTTTTCCACCAGCGATTCGAGATCGATGCCGTCGATGATGTCGATCGGGTCGAGCACGTTGCCCTTGGACTTGGACATCTTCTGGCCGTGGGCATCGCGCACCAGGCCATGGACGTAGACCTCGCGGAACGGCACGTCACCGCCGAAGTACTTGCCCATCATCACCATCCGGGCGACCCAGAAGAAGATGATGTCGAAGCCGGTCACCAGCACGCTGGTGGGGTAGAAGCGCTCGAGCTCGGCGGTCTGCTCGGGCCAGCCGAGCGTGGAGAACGGCCACAATGCCGAAGAGAACCAGGTGTCGAGCACGTCTTCGTCCTGGGTCAGTGCCTCGTCGGGGCCGATCTCGTACTTGGCGCGGACCTCGGCCTCGTTGCGGCCGACGAACAGGTTGCCATCCGTGTCGAACCATGCCGGGATGCGGTGGCCCCACCAGAGCTGGCGGCTGATGCACCAGTCCTGGATGTTTTCCAGCCACTGGAAGTAGGTGTTCTCCCAGTTGCCGGGCACGAAGCGGATGTCGCCGCCGCGCACGGCATCGATTGCCGGCTGGGTAATCGCCTTCTTGCCACCGGGCTTGCCGGTCGCGGTCTCGTCGCGGGTGAGATCGACGAACCACTGGTCGGTCAGCAGCGGCTCGATCACCGTGCCGCTGCGATCGCCGCGCGGCACCATCAACTTGTGGTCGTCGATCTGTACCAGCATGCCCTCGGCCTTGAGATCGGCCACGATCTGGCGGCGCGCCTCGTAGCGATCAAGCCCGCGGTAGCGCTCGGGCAGGTGCGCATCGGCATCACGGGCCGCGTCACCGACGCACTCGGCCGTCTCGCGGATGGTGGCGGTTTCGCTGAGCACGTTGAGCATCGGCAGGTTGTGGCGCTGGCCGATGGCGTAGTCGTTGAAGTCGTGTGCCGGGGTGATCTTGACGCAACCGGAGCCGAATTCCGGGTCGACGTAGTCATCCGCGATGATCGGGATCTTGCGCCCGACCAGCGGCAGGGTGATGGTCTTGCCGATCAGGTCGCGGTAGCGCTCGTCCTCGGGGTGGATGGCCACGGCCGAGTCGCCGAGCATGGTCTCGGGGCGGGTGGTGGCGACGGTCAGGTGACCGGTGCCATCGGTCAGCGGGTAGCGCATGTGCCAGAGGTGGCCGGCTTCCTCCTCGCTGACCACCTCGAGGTCGGAGACCGCGGTGCGCAGCACCGGGTCCCAGTTGACCAGGCGCTTGCCGCGGTAGATCAGGCCGTCCTCGTACAGGCGAACGAACACCTCGCGCACCGCCTCGGAGAGCCCGTCGTCCATGGTGAAGCGCTCGCGCGACCAGTCGCAGGAGGCGCCCAGGCGTTTCATCTGCTCGGTGATAAAGCCGCCGGATTGTTCCTTCCAGTCCCAGACCTTTTCCAGGAACCTGGTCCGGCCGATGTCGTGGCGCGAGATACCCTGGCCCTCGAGCTGACGCTCGACCACCATCTGCGTGGCGATGCCGGCGTGGTCGGTGCCCGGTTGCCACAGGGTGGCCTCGCCGCGCATGCGGTGCCAGCGGGTCAGCGTGTCCATCAGGGTGTCCTGGAAGGCATGGCCCATGTGCAGGCGGCCGGTGACGTTCGGCGGCGGCAGCATGATGCAGTAGGCACCGTCGGCCTGCATGTCCGGACGGAAGCGGTCGCCCTCCATCCAGCGCTGGTAGCAGTCCTGTTCGATCTGTCGGGGGTCGTAGGTCTTGTCCATGCCGTTATCAGGTTCGCTTGTCGTCGGGTCGGGGAGGTCGGGTCGGTGCCGCCGGGCTCACTGGCTGTCGGCGCGGACCGACTCGACGCGATTGTGATCGATGCTCGCACCGGCGCTCTTGTACTGTCGCCAGCGCTCGCGCGCGTCCGCCCGGGGCCGTTCGCCGGCGGGGATCACCTCGTCGATGCGCTCGCGCTCGGTCGGACGCGGTATGGCGCTGCCGGTGAGGTTGATCACGCGGTCAAAGCCGCCGGCCTCCGGGTCGCAGCCGATGAAGATCGGGGCGTGGTCGGCATCCTCGGGGTCGGCCGTGTGCGGCACGAAGCGGTCGTCTCGGTAGGCCCAGAGGTAGTCGTCGAAGCCCTCGACGTGGGCGAGGCTGGCGCAGACCACGTAGGTGGGCCGTTCGGCTTCGGCCTGCTCGGCGCACAGTTCCGCGGCGAAATACCAGAAGGCATCCTCGGCCGGGTCCTCGATCAGGTGAAATACAATCTCGCTCATCGGGTCGTTGGCGTCGTCGTTGTCGCTGGGTGTGCGGCGTCGGCCGGTGTTCGGGCCGCCTTCTCGATTCACGGGCCTGCGGCCGGTGCGGGCAATCGGTATGCTGCCTGTCGGAAACGGCCCGGAACGGCCACGTTGCGGAGCAAGCGAGCATTATGCCCAATTACCCCATGTCGCCCAAGGCGATCGGCCAAGGAGTGTCCCTGGAAGTTGATCCGGGAGTCGGTCCAGAAGTTGGCCCAGGAATCGGCTTGAGAATCTGCCTGACGACGGCCTGCCGGCGTGTGAGCGCGCGCCGGTCTGCAAACGGCTTCGCGAGGGCGTCGTGAGCACGTTCAAGGGACGTCTGCCGGCCATATTGGGCTGGACGGCCGTGTTGCTGCTGTTGGGCGTGGCGGTGGCCTGGGTGGGCCCGGCACGGCTGATCGAGCCATGGATCTCGATCGACCCGTGGGCACTGCTGGTGGCACTGGCCCTGATGCTGGCCAGCTATGTCATCCGCACGCTCCGGATCACGCGCTATTTCCCGGACCGCCTGGCCGGGCATTTCTGGTCGGCCTTCCGCCTGTCGAACTGGCACAACCTGATGAACAACCTGCTGCCGATGCGTTCCGGCGAGTTGGCCTTTCCGGTGCTGATGCAGCGCTATTACCGGCTCTCTCCGCTGGAGAGCGTGCCGGTGCTGTTCTGGTTCCGCCTGCTCGACCTGCAGGTGGTCCTGTTGATCGGGCTGGCCGCCGGCGGGCATCTGCTCAGCCTTTCCGCCGGCCTGCTGGTGGCGTTGGCGGTGGCCCTGCTGGCCGCCCCGGTCGTCGCCTACGCCCTGCGTCACTGGCTGCATCGGCTGCTGGACGGGCGGGAGGGTCGTCTCGCAGCGAAGGGCGTGCAGATGCTGGCAAGCCTGCCCGATCGACCATCGCGGTTTCTCGGCACGCTGTTCTGGACCTGGGTGAACTGGCTGGTCAAGCTCGCGGCCTTGGGATGGGTGCTGGCCGCGTTGGCACCGGTCGGTTTCTCCGCCGGGGTGCTCGGGGCGATCGGTGGCGACCTGACCACCGTCTTGCCGATCCATGCGCCGGGTGGCTTTGGCACCTACGAGGCCGGCGTGGCCTTACTGCTTGCCCCGCTGGTCGATGAGCCGCGTGTGGTACTGGCCGCGGCGGTCAACCTGCACCTGTTCGTGCTGGGTACCGCTCTGCTTGCCGCGGCCCTGTCGCTGTTCATCCGCCGTCCGGCAGCGCCCTGACGCTCAGGTCGGCAGCTCTTCGGCTGCCTCGTGACGAATCAGCTGATCGAGTGCGTCCATGAACACCTGCAGCCGGTCCTCGAAGGTTGATCCCGGCATGTGGCCGTCGTGGAATTCCTGCAGCAACGAGAGGATGCCCGTGGCGAGGTGTCGGTGTCGATCGAGGTTCTCCGCCGCCCACCAGGAGGCAGCGGCTCGCAGTCGGTGATGCTGTTCCGAGTTCTCGAGATGGGCGCGTCCCAGTGAGCGGAGCCCCCAGAGCGCGGCCATGGCGCCCAGTGCGGTGCGCGGCCGGCCGGGATCGGTGTCGAAATCGAAGCGGGCCATCCAGTCGGCCAGTGCCATCTGGCGCATCGGACGGGCGATCGCGTAACCCTGGCCGAGGTGCCCGCCAAGCAACGCGGTCGCCTCGATCAGGTCGGGCGTTTCCAGGCCCTCGACCACGGTTTGCAGATCCAGCGCTCGTGCCATCTGGATCATCGAGGCGATGAAGGTGAGCACGCGCCCGGGCTCATGCTGGGCGGATCGCACCATGCCCTGGTCGACCTTGACCGTGTTGAAAGGCAGGCTGCGCAGGCGCAGCAGGTTGTTGTACCCGGAACCCAGGTCGTCCATGGCCAGACTGACGCCCAGTTCACCGATCCGCTGCATCGGTTCGGCCAGGTCGCCGGGCTGGGTGCCGGTGTCGCCCTGTTCGAGCAATTCGAGCGTGATCCGGTGCGGGTTGATACCGTGTCGATCCAGGGCGGCACGCACGTGCCCCGGGGTGGCCGGATCCATCAGCACGCTTACCGGCAGGTTGATGGCCACGGAGAGCGCCGGGCCGTGACGCGCCTCGATGCCTCTCAGGCACTCCATCGACTGGTTCAGGCCCATCTCGAACAGACGCAGGACCTGGCCGTCGTTCAGCCACGGGATGAACATGTTCGGCAGCACGACCCCGCCATCCGGGAGATACAGGCGGGCTAGGGCCTCAAGGGTGGTCAGGCGACCCGTCTGCACGTCAATCACCGGCTGGTAGATCATCTCCAGCCCCCCGTCGTAGAACGCCTGGCGCCAGCGGTCGTAATCGCCCTTGGCGTAGAGCAGGGCCGTCGGGCTGCGTATCTGGCGCCAGGCCTGGCTGACCATTGCCATCAACTGGCCGGTAAAGCCCTGAAACCGGGTGCTGGTGAACATGCCCGGGATGCGTCCGTGCAGGCAGATCGCGGCGATCGGATGGTCGCGGTTGTCAAGAATGGGAACGGCGACACAGCTGCGAATGCCGAGTGCTTCGGCTCGGTCGGCCCAGGGGGTGCCGGCGGGATCGTGAACGATGTTGTCCATCGCCACGACCCGTGCCTGGCGATAGGCGACCGATACCGGATGACCGGACTCCGGGCGCTTGAGATCCAGGGTGGGGTTGGCGTCGTCGCCTCCTCCCTGAGCGCCGAACAGATCGCAGCCCACGGCGTAGTTGGCGACGAATCGGCCGTCTGGGTTGGGTGAGAGTATCGCCACGCCCTCGATGCCGGGCAGGCTGGTCAGGCCGTCCAGAAGCTGTTCGTTGAAGTCCGGCCAGTTGTGCTCGTTGCGTCGGCGTCGGTCGATATCCGCGAGGGCCGCATGGTATTCGTCGTCGACTGCCTGTCCGGCGGCGAGCTGATGAGACAGCTCCATGCTCAGCCGCTCGGTGAACACCCGTTCGAGCCGATTCTGTTGACGCTGGTTGATGTGGGCCCGGTTGAAGGTCTCGTTAAATTCGTGCATGTAGACCGTGATCGCGCGCACCAGATCACTGGGCGAGACGCCGGCCAACGCGTGGATATGCCCGACCTGGCGGGCACGATCGACGTGGTCCTGTTCATCCAGTTCGGGATCGAGCAGGAAGGCGAGGTGCTCGGCCTGCTGCGACTTCAGTGCCGCGTACTCCGGAGGCGAAAGATGGTTCAGTACGCCACGGATCGATTCGTGTTCCGAAAGCTCGAGATAGAACCGGTCGATGAAATCGTCCGCCAAGCCACCGATTTCGGGCTGGATGCGGTCGAGCAGCATCCTGGCGTCCGCCCCGTAGGCCGAGACGGCACCGGACGGCGCGACCGTTTCCGGCGCGCGCTCGGCGGTCTCGCGCTCCCAGATCACCCAGTCCTGATGGCGGGTCGACTTGCTGTTTTTGGCCGCATACAGGGCCGCGTCGGCGTTGCGGATCAGTTGCTCCGGGGCGCTGTCATCCAGCGGATAACGGGTCACGCCGATCGAGCCATTGGCATGGATCTCCACGCCATCCTCCACGGCATCCTCCAGGGGGATCGGCTGACGGATGGTGTTGGCCACTCGATCGAGCACGCGTGCCAAACCTGTGTCGTCGCCAATGTCCTCGAGGATCAGCAGAAATTCGTCGCCTCCCAGCCGGGCGGCGGTATCGGTGTCGCGGATCGCGTTGTTCAGCCGTGCGGCCAGCGTCATCAGCATCTCGTCGCCGGCGGCGTGACCGAAGCGGTCGTTGATCGGCTTGAAGTCGTCGAGATCCAGCAGCGCGACGGCCATCATCTGCTGGTGACGGTCGGCCCGCGCCAGCGCCTTGGGCAGTTCGGTGTCGATGGCGCGTCGGTTGGCCAGGTTGGTCAACGGGTCGTGGTATGCCAGATAGGTGCTGCGTTGCTGCTCCTCGTCGAGGCGATCACGCAGGTCGAGCTGCTCCAGGCTGCGATTGACCAGCTCCCCCAGGTGCACCAGCACCTCGGTTACCTGCTGATCGAGGTCGGACTCCGCCGCGGCGATCACCACCAGGAAGGCCCACAGGCGGTCATTACGCGAGAGTGGCACCAGGGCAGCCAGCGGCGGGGTGTCGAACCAGTTGAGCTGAGCAAACGGGCCGGCGATGCACTCGTCAATTACCACGCGACGATCCGCCTCGGCCAGGGCCCGGGCACGACGAATGCCATCCTCGAGCGTGCGTTGCACCTCCGGGGTGGGACGGTTGACGATCTCGCTGTCACCGCCGGTGGCGATCGGGGCGATGCCATCCTCGGCGGGGGCGACCCAGGCGCCGAGAAACAGCCCGGTCTCGACCAGCTGGGTGCAGACGACGTCCAGCATGCGCTGCTCGTCGTCGGCTAGGATCAGGGTGTCGATCTGGGCGAGCAGCGACTGCATCAGTGCCTGGTCGCGTTCCAGTCGCTCGATCCGTTGGCGCTGTCGGTGGTCGAGTTCGGCCGCATCCGGCCGCGTGCTGGCAAAAAGCTGGTCAATGCTTGCCTGCAAGGTCTCGAGGGTTGTCGCCTCGGGCAGCGGGCCGAGCAGCTCGATGGCCCAGTAGCCGAGAGCACCGTCCCCGGGGCCAAGTGCGTGGAGGAGGAGACGCTCTTCGGTGTCCTCGGTCGACTCGCCCGGGTCCGTTGCCGCCAACGCCTGCGGCAGCAGGGCGGGATCGAAACCGTCGCTCGCCGCCAGTAGCCGACCCTCATCGCTGAGGAAGACCGCACTGAGGGACAAGGAGGGGTAGCAGGCAGCGATGGTCTCGAGCAAGGCGGCGATCGCCTCGTCACGGGGCAACCGTTGGCCAAGTGAGCGGGCCATGGCCGCAATTCGGTCTGCTGTCGTCTGCGAATTCATCGATGAGAGGCGGCGCGAGAACCGGGAAACAGCGGCAACGATTCGTCCGCCGAAAACCGGTGCAGCTGGCCACGCCTAATCGTTCTCTGATTGAGTGGAGCATGAGTCATTGGGTCTGAAGGATCATCCCGTCAAGGATTGGCGTCAAGTCGGCTTGCCGCAACTGGGATGCCACCGGTCGGTTTTCATCGCTGCCCATTTTGTCGCTGCCCATTTCATAAATGCTGATGGGGCTCCAACCGGTTTCACCGTGGTGGTTGCACCATCGGCATTGTCGGGAAGCCGCATGGGAGGTTGCCGTGGTGGCGGTAACGGGCATTCCTGCCGTACACTGCCCGCGTTTTCGACCATCGCGGAATCTCGTGCGGGTCTGGCTCTTTGGAAGGCCGCTCCAGACTGGACACGCAACGCCGTTCCGGGCCGTCACGAGAGCCGCCATCGCGCATGACCACGGTTGCGCGTCACCACGGGGTGCCCCACGCCATGACAACCCAGCTTGCCGCGCCGCTATCCATCGTCGTGCCGATGTTCAACGAGCAGGAGAACGTCTCGCCGCTGGTCGAACGCGTCCACGACGCGTTGGCAGGGTATACGGGGGCCTGGGAGCTGCTGCTGGTGGACGATGGCTCCGCCGACTCGACCGTGGCTCGCGCTCGCGAGGCGCGCGAGGCATTTGGCTCGCATGTCCGGCCGATCCCGTTGACCCGCAATTTCGGTCAGACCGCCGCGATGCAGGCGGGGATCGATCTGGCTCGCGGCGAGGTCATCGTCACCATGGACGGTGACCTGCAGAACGACCCGATCGACATACCGCACATGGTCGATCGGCTGCTCCGCGAGGACCTCGACCTGGTCGCCGGCTGGCGGCGGGACCGCAAGGACAACTGGCTGCGCAGGGTGCCCTCATGGCTGGCTAATCGCCTGATCCGCCGCCTGACCGGGGTGAACCTGCACGATTACGGCTGCAGCCTGAAGGTCTTTCGCGGCGAGGTGATCAAGGGCGTGCGTCTCTACGGGGAGATGCACCGCTTCATCCCCGCCTGGCTGGCCACGCAGACCGCACCGAGTCGCATCGCCGAGCAGGAGGTCACGCATCACCCGCGCACGGCCGGCACCTCGAAGTATGGCCTGTCGCGCACCTTCCGGGTCGTCATCGACCTGATCAGCGTCTACTTCTTTATGCGCTTCTCGGCGCGCCCGGCCCACTTCTTCGGTCTGCTGGGCTCGGGCTTTGGCCTGCTGGGCGGGCTGGGGATGTTCTACCTGCTGGTCGAGAAAATCCTCGGCCACGACATCGGAGACCGGCCGTTGCTGCTGGTCTCGATCCTGTTCATCCTCATCGGTGTGCAGATGCTGACTACCGGGGTGCTCTCCGAGATGCTTTCGCGGACCTACTACGAATCGCGCGACGTGCGCACCTATCACCTGCCGGCGCGCTTCGATCTGGCCGGGGAGCAGGACGCCTTCTGCATGCCGTCTGTCCGATCGCGCCACCATGAAGA
>JBHEOB010000019.1:12321-24030 GCA_046261775.1 Guyparkeria sp. | reverse complement strand
CCCTGGTCACTTCGCCCGGAATGCGGATCGCCAGCCCCGGCCCCGGGAACGGATGGCGCGACACGAACGCCTCCGGCAGGCCAAGCTCGCGGCCGAGCATGCGCACCTCGTCCTTGAACAGTTCGCGCAGCGGCTCGACCAGGCCGAGCTTCATGTGCTCGGGCAAGCCACCGACGTTGTGGTGCGACTTGATCACGTGGGCCTTGCCGGTCTTCGAGCCGGCCGACTCGATCACGTCAGGGTAGATGGTGCCCTGGGCGAGCCACTGCGCGTTTTCGCGCTTGCCGGCTTGCTCGTCGAAGATGTCGATGAAGGTATTGCCGATGATCTTGCGCTTTTTCTCCGGGTCGGCCTCGCCAGCGAGACGGCCGAGGAACTGGTCCTCGGCATCGACGCGGATTACGCGCACGCCCAGGTGCTCGCCGAAGGTGCGCATCACCTGGTCGCCTTCGCCCTCGCGCAGCAGGCCGTTATCGACGAAGATGCAGGTGAGCTGGTCGCCGATGGCGCGGTGGAGCAGGGCGGCGACCACCGAGGAGTCCACGCCGCCGGACAGGCCGAGGATGACTTCCTCGTCACCGACCTTCTCCTGAACCTGCTCGACCATGGTTTCGATGATCGCCTCCGAGCGCCACAGCCCCTGGGTGCCGCAGATCTCGCGGACGAAGCGATGGATGATGCGTCCACCCTGGCGGGTGTGGGTGACCTCGGGGTGGAACTGCAGGCCGTAGAAGTGACGCGACTCGTCGGCCATCCCGGCGATCGGCGCGTTGTCCGACGAGGCCATCAGCTTGAAGCCCTCCGGCAGACCGACCACGTGGTCGCCGTGGCTCATCCACACATCCAGCATGCCGAAGCCTTCGGCGGTGACCTCGTCCTCGATGTCCTTCAGCAGCGCGGTGTGGCCACGGGCGCGCACCTTGGCAAAACCGAATTCCTGATGACTGGCGTTCTCGACCGTGCCACCCAGTTGCGCGGCCATGGTCTGCATGCCGTAGCAGATGCCCAGCACCGGCACGTCGAGGGTGAACACCATTTCCGGGGCGGATGGGGCATTCTGCGGATCGATCACCGATTCCGGTCCCCCGGAGAGGATGATGCCGGTGGGGTTGAAGTCACGGACGAAGGCGTTGTCGACATCCCAGGAGTGGATCTCGCAATAGACCCGCGACTCGCGCACGCGCCGGGCGATCAGTTGCGTGTACTGCGAGCCGAAATCCAGGATCAGAATGCGCTCGGCGTGGATGTCGGGATGCGGGATGGTCGAGGAAACGGTCATCGTGAGGTCCGTGTTGTTCAGGCAGGGGTCGAAACAAGTCGACCCGGCGGGCAAGGCCGGGTCGATCGGGTGTTCGGGCGCGGGGCTCGATCAGCTCTGGTAGTTCGGGCTTTCCTTGGTGATCGACACGTTGTGGACGTGCGACTCGAGCATCCCGGCGTTGGTGATGCGCACGAACTGCGGCAGCTTGCGCATCGTGTCGATGTCCTTGGCGCCGACGTAGCCCATCGAGGCGCGCAGCCCGCCGATCATCTGGTGCACGATGGCGACCAGCGACCCCTTGTAGGGCACACGACCCTCGATACCTTCCGGCACCAGCTTCTCGGCCGACTCCTCGGCCTGGAAGTAACGGTCTGAAGAGCCCTGCTGCATGGCACCCAACGAGCCCATGCCGCGATAGGACTTGTAGGAACGCCCCTGGAACAGCTCGACCTCGCCGGGCGACTCCTCGGTGCCGGCCAGCATGGAGCCGACCATCACCGAGTGCGCGCCGGCGGCCATCGCCTTGGCGAAGTCGCCGGAGAAGCGCACGCCGCCATCGGCGATCACCGTTACGTCGCTACCCTTGAGGGCCTCGGCCACGTTGGAGATGGCCGTGATCTGCGGCACCCCGACGCCGGCGACGACGCGGGTGGTGCAGATCGAACCCGGGCCGATGCCGACCTTGACAGCATCCGCGCCGGCCTCGACCAGGTCGAGCGCGGCCTGTGCGGTGGCGATGTTGCCGCCGATCACGTCGACCTGCGGGTAGTGGCCCTTGATCCAGGCGACCCGGTCGAGCACGCCCTTGCTGTGCCCATGGGCGGTATCCACCACGATCACGTCGACGCCGGCGGCCACCAGGGCCTCGATGCGTTCCTCGGTATCGCCGCCGGTGCCGACGGCCGCGCCGACCCGCAACTGCCCGGAGGTATCCTTGCAGGCGTTCGGATAGTCGGTGGACTTCTGGATGTCCTTGACGGTGATCATGCCGCGCAGTTCGAAGTCGTCGTTGACCACGAGGATCTTCTCGATCCGGTGTTTGTGCAGCAGGGTCTCGACCTCGTCACGACCGGCCCCTTCCTTGACCGTCACCAACTGATCCTTGCCGGTCATGATCTCGGCGACGGCCTGGTCGAGGTTCTGTTCGAAGCGCAGGTCGCGGCTGGTGACGATGCCGACGAGGTGACCCTCGCTCACGACGGGAACACCACTGATGCCGTGGTCACGGGTAATCTGGAGCACGTCGCGGATGCTGATTTCCGGCGTGATTGTCACCGGATCCTTGATGACACCGGACTCGTGCTTCTTCACCCGGCGGACATTCTCGGCCTGCTGGGCGATCGACATGCTCTTGTGGATGATCCCCACGCCCCCTTCCTGGGCCAGCGCGATCGCGAGACGTGCCTCGGTGACCGTGTCCATTGCCGCGGAGGCCAACGGGATGTTGATTTCGATGTTGCGTGTCAGGCGCGTAACGAGCGAGACTTGCTTGGGCAGCACCGAGGAGCGGGCCGGGATAAGCAACACGTCGTCGAAGGTGAGACCTTCCTCGAGGATTCGCATGGTTGGGGCTCTTGCGGATGATAGAAAGTGTCCGCGCAATTATAAGGGTCTGTGCGCGACAGGTAAATGTCCGCTTCGCTCCAAAAGGCACAGTCCCGATGCCTGGTACCTCTGCGGTTCGCCGGCAGGCCTGCTGTGGTGGGCGCAACGCCGGGCGCGGACGAGTACAACGAGAGTCGAGCGAGGCGCCGGTCGAGTCGGCTGGGCAGGGCCCAAGTTGAACGGTGTCTGGTTGCCGAATTTGGGGCGCTTTTCCAGGATCCTGCCGGGTGATTCGCGGGTCGCTTTCCGTTTGCCCGTATCTGGTCCGTTTGCCGGCATCCGGGCAGTGGTTTTTCTGGCCCGGGTTCGGTTCTCGTGCAGGGCGGGAAAAATCCCCTGTAGGCCCGTCTCGGACGCGTTTTTGCCTGTATAAAAGGGTGTTGTTGGCATCCCGACTTTGATTGCGCTAAAGTCGATTGCGCTACCAAAGCAATCCACCTAGGAGGCAGTAAACAATGATTAAAACAGCACGCGTTGTTGCCGCAGCAGCGGGCTTTGCCCTGATCGGTTCGGTTGGCATGGCCAACGCCGCCAGCGAGTCCGACTACGAGAAGGCCAAGCAAGAAGCCCAGGCAGCCGTTGAGGCCGTACAAGAGAAGGGCTACGCGGCATGGAGCCCGCATCCGAAGAGCCCGCTGTTTGGCGAGGCCGACAAGCTGGCCAAGCAGGGCGATTACGAGAAGGCAATCGAAAAGGCGGACCAGATCAAGGAATACCAGGCACAAGCTGAAAAGCAGTGGGCCGAGCAGGACGCCGGTCCGTACAACTCCTGGTAAAAGCCTGTCGGTTGGGGCTGGCTCCGGCTGGCTTAGGCCGGCGTGGGCGGTTAATTGACCGCCAAGCCGGTCCACCGCATGAAACAGCTTGATTCAAGAGGCCGCGGACGAGGTTCGCGGCCTTTTTCATGGGGTGCGGGAAGGAAGGTTCGCCTTGCCGCACCTTGGTACTCAAACACGGAACATGCCCATGCCGTCCAGTTCGGAATCTCTCCGTAACGGCCCGAGCGAGGGGACGTTTGCCATCGGTTCGACTGCCCTGTCGGTCACCCAGATCAACAAGCAGGCGGGTGATCTGCTCGGTCAGGTCTTTGGCCTGGTCGAGGTCGTCGGCGAGATCAGCGAGCACAAGCGAGCCGCCTCAGGGCATCACTACTTCGCCTTGAAGGATGAGCGCTCGCAATTGCGCTGCGCCTTCTTTCGCGGCAACGCGCAGCGCTGCGCCCACCCCTTGCGCGAAGGCGAGGAGGTGGTCGCCACCGGCCGCCTCGGTATCTACACCGAGCGTGGTGCCTACCAACTGATCGTCCAGTCGATCGCGCCGGCAGGCGAGGGTCGGCTGGCCGCCGAGTTCGAACGCCTCAAGCAGCGCCTGCTGACCGAGGGACTGTTCGCCGCCGAGCACAAGCGCGACACACCGAAGCTCCCCCGCCGGATCGCCGTGATTTCCTCGGATACCGGCGCGGCGATTCACGACGTGCGCGTGACCCTGGCTCGCCGCTTCCCGTTGGCGGAGGTAACGCTTTTCCCGGTGCGCGTTCAGGGCGCGGAATCGGCCGGTGAGCTTCGCCAGGCAGCCTGGCAGTTGACGGCCGATCGCTTTGACGTGGCCTTGATCGTACGCGGCGGTGGATCGCTGTCGGATCTCTGGTCATTCAACGACGAGGCCCTGGTACGCGCGTTGTACGACTGCCCGGTCCCTGTAATCAGCGGGGTTGGCCACGAGACCGATACCACGCTCTGTGACCTGGTGGCTGACCGCCGGGCGGCGACGCCGACCGGTGCCGCCGAACTGGCGACGCCGATCACGGTCAGCGACATGCGCGGGAACCTGGGGCGGCTGGCCGATCGATGCCGCCAGCGAGGAGAGTCGCGCCAGCAGGCAGAGTCGCAACACCTTGACGGACTGGTGCGTCGACTCGATCGTGCCGGACCGGTCGAGCGACTGCGAACCGGACGATATCGACTGGCGGGCCTGAGATCGCCGTTGCACCACGGTATGGATCGACGTGTCGCCCGTGGCCGCGAGCGGGCTCACGGCTTGCGACGACGGCTCGAGGCCGCCCACCCTCGACATAGACTGGCGGCGCTGCGGGCTCGATTGGTCGAACCGGCCGATCGCCTGCGTCGTGGCATGACGGCGGCCATCCAGGAGGAACGCGATCGTCTCGCCTCGCTCTCGCGTGGGCTGTTGATCAGTCGGGAGCGGCTCTTGCCGCGCTGGCGCGCCCGTCTGGATGCGGCGCGCCCGGATCCGCGTGGCCTCGAACGCCTGCTGCGCGAGGAACGTGCCCGAATCGCCGGGCTATCCCGCCAGTTGGATGCGCTCGGGCC
Source organism: Guyparkeria sp. (assembly GCA_046261775.1). Classification (GTDB taxonomy): domain Bacteria; phylum Pseudomonadota; class Gammaproteobacteria; order Halothiobacillales; family Halothiobacillaceae; genus Guyparkeria. The sequence continues at coordinate 18,834 of JBHEOB010000019.1, read as the reverse complement.
ACGGCAGGTGCAAAGGCGCGGCTACGCGCTGGTGGAGGCCCGAGGGTGCGATGCCCCGGTATTGGTCAAGCGGGCCGCCGAGGTCAAGCGTCTGGGCGGTGCGTCCGGCCGGTTGGCCTTGAACCTGCGATTTGCCGACGATGACGTCCCGGTGCAATGGACTGAGGGCGAGGTGCGTGAGTCCTGCGATCCCGGCAAGCCGGAAGCCTCCGGGGCATGATCGGATGCGGCCGTTGTCGCCGGGGGCATGGCTCAGGAGGCTGAGCCGCGCTCCATGGCGTCGAGTTGGGCCTCGATCCACTGGCGGGCCGGTACGGGCCGGGCAAAGCAGAAGCCCTGGAAGCGGGTGCAGTTGTTCGCCTTGAGATAGTCGAATTGCTCGCGGGTTTCCACGCCCTCGGCCACCACGTCGATGTCGAGGCGATTCGCCATGGCGAGGATGGCCTCGACCATGGCGGTGTCACCCGCGGTGCCGGGCACGTCATCGACGAAGCTCTTGTCGAGCTTGATCTCGGTCAGCGGCAAGCGCTTGAGATAGGCAAACGAGGAGTAGCCGGTGCCGAAGTCGTCGATCGAGAAGGGCAGGCCCAGGGCGGCCAGGGCCCGCATCCTGTCGATGGCCCCGGAGGCATCGCTGACCAGCATGTTCTCGGTGATCTCGATCATCAGGCGGGATGGGTCGATCCCGGTCCGCTCGATGGTCTGGCGGAGGCGATCGACGAAATCCGGTGTGCGGAACTGGCGCGGACTGACGTTCACCGATATGTTGAGCGGCCTCTGGTCGGTGGGCATGGATTGCTCGAGGCCGTGCAGCAGGTGGCAGGCCTCGGTCAGCACCCAGTCGCCGATGGCGATTATCTGGCCGGTCTCCTCGGCCAGAGGAATGAACTCGGCCGGCGAGACCAGGCCACGCACCGGGTGACGCCAACGCAGCAGTGCCTCGGCGCCGATCACCCGTTCATCGCGGTCGAGCTGCGATTGCAGGTAAAGTTCAAATTCGCTGCGCTCGAGGGCAAGCTTGAGCTCCTGTTCCAGCCGGTAGCGACGGGTCACCGACTCGATCATGCCGGACTCGAAATTGACCAGGTTGTTCCGGCCCGCCCGCTTGGCCTGGTACATCGCGATGTCTGCCTCGCGCACCAGTTCCTCGGCGTGGTCCACCTTGCCGGAGAACAGCGTCAGGCCGACGCTCGCGGTGCCCATGTGCCGGATTCCCTCGAACTCGAACGGCTGCTCCATGGCGTGGCGCAGCTTGTCGGCCAGCATGGTCGCGCGTTGCCGTGCCCCGTGGACGTCGTGTGCCATTTCGGGCACCAGGACGAGGAACTCGTCGCCACCCAGACGGGCAACGGTGTCGGTATCGCGGACCAGGCCACCGAGTCGTCTGGCCACCTCGATCAGGACCTGGTCTCCCCGCTCGTGACCGTAGAGGTCGTTGATCTGCTTGAATTCGTCCAGGTCGACGAAGAACAGCGCACCGACACCGCCGTGGCGCTTTCGCTGGCGAATGGCCTGGTCGACCCGATCGAGCAACAGGGCGCGGTTCGGCAGGTCGGTCAGTCCGTCGTGATAGGCCAGGCGTTCGAGTTGGGCCGCGGTCTCCTTGTCGGCGGTGATGTCGATGCATTGCCCCATCAGTCCGACGAATTCATCGTGACTGTCGAAACGGGGCGTGCCCTTGGCCAGCAACCAGCGGTATTCCCCGCCGTGGTGACGTAGCCGGTACTCATGCGTGAAACTGACGCGCGACTCGTAGCTGGCGGCAATGGTTTTCTGCAACGTGGGCAGGTCATCGGAATGTACGGCTCGTTGCCATGCGTCATCGAGCGCCTCGGTCTGCGACAGCCCGGTGAACGTCAACCACGGACGGTTGACGTAGTCGCAGTGGCCCTCGAGATCGGTGGTCCAGATCAGGGCCTGACCGTTGTCGGCCAGCGTGCGAAAGTGCTGTTCGTTCTCGGCGAGTGCTTCGCGTAGCGCGTATTCCTCGCTCACGTCGTGGAAGACCAGCACCACCCCGACCAGCACGCCGTCTTCCTGCTGGATGGGTGCCGCGCTGTCGGCGATGTGATGACGGTTGCCCTGGCGATCGGTCAGTACGGTGTGGTTCGCCAGTCCGACCAGGGTGCCTTGCGCGAGCACCCGGCGGATCGGAATGGCGATGGGGCGGTCGCCGTCGGCGTGGCAGATGACGAACACCGTCTCGATGGACTTGCCGATCGCCTCCTCGCGCGACCAGCCGGTCAGTCGTTCGGCCACCGGGTTCATCAGCGTGATGTGACCGTCGAGATCGGTCGCGATCAGGCCGTCGCCGATCGAATCCAGTGTGACGGCCAGGCGCCGCTCGCTTTCCAGCAGTTGTTCGCGCGCCGCGGCGATCGCGCGCGACATGGCGTTGAAGCCTTGAGCCACTTCGGCGATCTCGCTGCAGCCGCCCTCGGGGAGCCGCACGTCGTGATCGCCCTGGCGCAGGCGCATTGCTGCATCGCGCAGACGTCCCAGTGGACGTGTCACCTGGCTGTTGAGCACCCAGGCCGTCAGCAGGAGTATCAGCAGCATCACGCCGGCTTCGGGCAAACGAGCAAGAATGGCCTCGTTGCGTATGCGTTCGAGCGGGGCGGTTAGGTCCATGCGCACGCAGACCACGCCGCGACTGGCCGCACGCGTGCGATCCGATGCCCCGGGCAGTTCGAAGGATTGCAGCGCCCGAAACGTGTGATCTCCGTCGGCCTGTTCCAGGTGAGGCAGGCGCTCGTCCTGTCGGTCCGCAAACGCAGCGAGATCCAGGTCCGCGAATAGCTCATCGACTGGCTGGCCGCGCCAGGCGAGATAAGGCGAGACCAGAACCGCGCCGTCGGGCCCCACGGCAATCAGCATGTCGACACGAGGGTCGGTCAGGATGCTGCTGACACGAGCCTGGAGCAGGCCGGTATCGTCCAGCCCACCTTGCTCGAGCGTGCGCGCAATCTCGGTGGTGTAACCGAGCAACCGCTGGCCGGAATCGTCAACGAATCCGTTGGTGCGTTCGTGGATGGCGTTGCCCAATGAAAGACCGCTGATCAACACGAACAGCAGGGCCAGTCCCAGCGGCACCATCAGTCGCAGCGGCAGGCGAGCAAGCGTCATGGCGCCTCCGGCAAGAAGCGCGCGGTGGCGATGTCCGACAGGTCGGGGATCTCGTCGATGAGGGCATTGGACTGCATGATCGCCGCGACGCTTCGGGCCGCGTCACGCAGTGGGCCGTCGCGCGGTTCGAGCCAGTCGCGATTGTCGGCGAGGTCGAGAAGGGCGATGCCCTCGTAGGCTGCGGCCGTTTCCTCGACGGAGAGCCCCAGTCGAGGGGCCATCAGGCGATGGGCCCGCCCGGGGCTTGACTTGACGACGCCCAGCGCCTCGAAATAGGCGTCGAGCAATGTGCCGAGTGCCTTCGGCTGGTGGCTGGTGGCACGCTCGCTGACGGCGAGCACGTCGACGATCAGGCCCGGGAAGGCCTTGGAATCAACGAGGCGGGTGGCGCCGAGGGCGGCCAGTCGCGAGGCGAATGGCTCGTAACTGATTACCGCGTCGATGTTGCCGTCCCGGTAGGCGGATAGCTGACCACCGCCGATAACGGGTACGAGCACGACGTCCTCTGGCGTGAGATCCGCCGCCTCGAGCGACTTGCGCAACATCAGGGCACCGGCGGCGGTCTCCTCCACGCCGATCCGGCGCCCGGCCAGGTCCTCGAGTCGGTCGATGCCCGGACGGGCCATGACCACGTCGGCCCCCTGGGAGGTATCGAACACGAGGGCAATGCGCACCGGAATGCCCCCGGCGCGGGCGAGGATGAATTCGTCGAGGGTCAGTGTCGCCGCTTCCACCTCACCTGCGGCCAACTGCATCAGGCTGTTGGTGTTGGAGGGGGATTCGATCAGGCGAATCCGTTCGGCCGGGAGCAGATCGAGCTGGCGCGCGAGGAAGAGTGGCTCGTAACCCACCCAGGTAATGCCGGAGACGCGCAGCAACGGCTCCCGCTTCTGGCACGCCGGCAGCACGCCGAGACATCCCAGTGCAGTGATCGCAAGAAAATGCCGACGCTCCATCGCAGGAGCCCTCCCTGTGGGCCACGTTATCCTTGTCCGATCTGCCGCCGTCGGCGCGAGGTGACGGGTACGGCCGTTTCCGGCCCCTGCGCCGCGTCCGCCAAGGCGTGTGAGCGTCGGCGACTCGGTTTAGAAATCCTCGGGTCGATTCCCTGCCAACTGTAGTTCATTCGCCTCGGCGGCGCGTCCCCCGCCGACGTACTTGCGTGACCAGTAGGCGTTATCGAGACTGGCGAACGAGACGGTCTTGCCGCTGGAGGGCGCGTGAATGAAACGATCGCCACCCACGTAGAGGCCAACGTGGTCGACGCGTTTGCCATCGAGGCGGAAAAAGACCAGGTCGCCGGGTCGCAGTGATTCGCGTTCGATACGCTGCGTGGCGCGATATTGTTGCGCCGAGGTGCGCGGGAGCTCGATGCTGGCCGCCTTGAACGCGTGCTGGGTCAGCCCGCTGCAATCAAAGCCCTTTTCCGCCGATTCACCACCCCATTGATAGGGGGTGCCGAGCTGGGCGACCGCCTGGATGACTGCCTCGATGGCGCGTGGATGCATACCGGAGAGGGTGTCGATGGTCTCGATCGGGTCGTAGGGCAGATTGTTGCGCCGCTGGGCGTCGTCGAGCAGCTTGGCCGCCTCCTGGGCCTTGTCGGCCTTGTCAGTACTGCCGTTCGGGCCGTGATTCGGCTGGCTGGCACAGCCGCTAGCCAACAGGACGACCATGGCCAGGCCGGTTGCGGTAGCAAGGGGGATCGGTGACTGCCACGAGTCCCGAGAGGCATCCGTGCGGTCGTCAGGGCCGGTGCTGCCCATGGTGCCAACGGTGTCAGCCACGCCGGATTTCGCAGACAAACCGGCGCTCCGGGGTGCGCGCAAAATCCTTGGGCAATGTTTTTCTTGAAATATCATCGATTTGAAACCGGTTCCCGACAGAAGGGTGCAATGTAAACCCTTTGCGGTTGTTTGAAAAGACAAGTACGCCACCCGGGGCGAGGTGGTTCATGCAGGCATGGATCAGTTCCGGGTGGTCCCGCTGGATATCGAGCGTGTCCTGCATCGACTTGGAGTTGGAAAACGACGGCGGGTCGAGAAAGATCACGTCATGGCGTTCGGCGGCATTCGGCTGATGCTCCAGCCAGCGCAGCACGTCGGCGCGGAGCAATTGGTGCCGCCCGTCGACCGTGATGCCGTTGAGCTCGAAATTGCGCTCGGCCCAGTCGAGATAGGTATTGGACATGTCCACCGAGGTCGTGGCCTGCGCCCCGGCCATGGCGGCGCGCACCGAGGCGCTGGCGGTGTAGCAGAACAGGTTGAGCAACCGCTTGCCACGCGACAGTTCGGCCAGCCGGTCACGCACCAGCCGGTGATCGATGAACAGGCCGACGTCGAGGTAGTCGGTGAAGTTGATCAGCAGCCGGGTGTCACGCTCGCGCAGGATGCGTTCGATCTGCTCTCCACCGAGACGGCCGTACTGCTGCCGGCCGGACTGGCGGGAGCGCTGGCGCACCACCACGCAGGCCGGGTCGATCGCCAGCGTGTCCACCGCGACGGCCGTGGCCGCGGCCAGGCGTGCGCGTGCCTTTTGCGGATCGATCTGTTTCGGCGCCTGGTATTCCTGGATATCCAGCCAGGTCTCGTCCTCGGTGCGATACCAGTCGACGGCCAGCTTGAAGTCGGGCAGGTCGGCGTCGTAGACCCGCAGGGCATTGTCCCCCTGCTTGACCAGCGGTTTACGCAGCTTCCAGTTCTTGCGCAGGCGATTGGCGAAATCGGCGGCATCGTAGTCGCCACGGTGCCCCTGTTCGATCAACCGGCCGGCCAGGGCATGGGGGCCGGCCGGACGGCGGCGGCTTTTCTCCGAGAACTGCCCGCGCAGGAACTCCACCTCGACGCCCCCATGGAGCACCGTTACGCGCTTTTCGAACCGCAAGGGCCAGGTCAGTTCGCTCTCGGCGGCGCGCAGAATGCCCCAGTACCAGCCGGGCAGGCCCTCCACCCAACTTGAGCACACGGCGGCCCATTGGGATTCGTCTGCCGAGGCGTCGATGCGCTGGCCGAACGGCACGTTGCTGATCAGCAGGCCGGTTTTCACTGCGTTCAGCTCGGCCGGGCAGGGCGCGCGGAAACTGTCGGCGTGGATCAGCTCGATCGTCTCGCCCAGGGCGGCGAGGCCGGCTGCCTCGATATTGGCGTGGGCGGCGGCAAGCTGGAGCGGGTCGCGATCCTGACCGACGATGGTGAGCGAGCCACGCGGCGGCGGGTTGTCGAGCCAGCCGCGGGCCGCGTCGTCGAGCACGGCGTCGCGGGCGTCGGGTACATGGCCGAGCCAGGCGGGCGAGCCCAGGCGCCGACGGCGCATCGCATCCGGCATGCCCGAGAGCGCTAGGACGGCCTCGACCAGGAAGGTACCCGAACCGCACATCGGGTCGAACAG
>JBHEOB010000019.1:4636-12311 GCA_046261775.1 Guyparkeria sp. | reverse complement strand
TGCCCGAGACGTGGCAGTGCAGGCGCAGCCCCGGCGCCTCGCTGTCGATGTCCGGGCGCTGGCCGGTGGCCTCGCGGAACTGGTCGACGATCGCATCCTTGACCCGGGTGGCGATGAAACCGGTGTGGCGCAGCGAGGCGTTGGCGCCGGTGGCCGAGATCGAGAGGCTGTCGTTGGCGGCCAGGTGGGCCGACCAGTCGACGGAGTTGGTCAGGTCATAGAGTTCATCGGCCTGGGAGGCCGGACCGCGCGCTACCGGCAGGTAGACACGGCCGGCGATCAGGCTGTCGGCAAGCACGCGATAGACGGCCTCGACGGGCAGGTCGGCACTGGCGCCGAAGGGGCGATCGCTGATCGGCTCGCCGGTCAGGTGACGCAACTCTTCGGCCAGCGCCGTTTCCAGGCCGGGCGGGGCGATGATTTCCACCGACCACAGCGAGCCCTGATCCCGGTCCGTAGAGCGGGCCGAATCGGGGGCGGTGGGCGTTGGGGAATGCGCGAGGGAATCTGTCATGGCAAAACGCGCAAGTCTACCGGAATGATGGCGGCTTTCCGATCCTTTTGGCCCCGAATCATCGCCTTATTCGCTGGGCGGCGTGATTCGTTGTGTTGCATGAACCCTCGTCACGGCCTCGCGTTCTCGGCCTCATGATCACGGTGTCGTCGTGCCACGGACCAGATGCAGGCGGGATTCGAGTCGGCCCTCGAAATGGGCCTCGACGGTCACCCCCTGTTTGTTCGCCTCGATCTCCAACCCGGCCTGTGCCGCCGGTACGCTTTCCTCTAGGGCAAGCATGCCGTCGGGCCAGCGCACGTCCAGGCGGACCTGCATGGGGTAGTAACCATCCAGAAAGCGCCGCATGAAGGGGCCGTTGTCTACCACGTAGCCCGTCTTGTCCGGATGCGGCATGATGGCCAGCACCTGAGCTTGCACGCACAGGGTCGCCCCGCGCTCGATCTCGCGCATCTGGACACTGGGTCCATCGACCTCGGCCTGGGCGACACCCTCGCGTTCCGTAATGCGGATATCCCGCGTTCGCTCGCCGTTGTAGACGATCTGCACCGCCGCGGCCGGATCCAGATTATGGTGGCACTGGTGCATCCGGGCCCAGCCATCCTCGAGGCTCTCCGGGTCGAGTTCCAGGCGTTTTTCCATGCGTGCCGCGTCGGGGTCGGGGGGCTCTTGCAGGAACGCGAGTTCACCCTCGTTGACCTCACGGGTACGAGCTTCCTGGCGGGCACGCTCTTCGGCGGCCTCCCAGGCGGCCTCCCATGCCGCTTCATCGCTCGATGACTCGGTTGACGCCGCGATCGAGGGAGGTGCCGCGCCCAGCCCGATGACGAGCAGGGCCGCCAACGTGGTTGAGGACGTGCTCCAGGGGTGTGAACGGTCTGGCTGATGATTCGCTGACATGTCTTGGTCTCCGCGGGAAGGGACTCGGGTGGATTCCCTCATTCTGGCGTTATGGGTACGTGGTCGATGCGGGAAATATCGGCGCCGGGCTGCCTGGCAGACCCGGCTTGCTGCTGCCCGACTATCGCGTTCGACGGGCAGAAAAACGATGACTTGGCCACGGCATGCCCGTGGTCCGCGGTTACGCTGCCGTTTCCCACTCTTCCCGTGGCGTCGCCGTGCCGATTTCCCCGAGTGGGAAGGGAAAATAGACCATGTCCGGCATGGCGGCTCGCGAGTGAAGGAGGAGCTCGGCTCGAGGGCGGTGTGAAACCACTCGTCGGGGAGGGCCGGGATGGATTATTGTTGGGTTCTCGCGATTCGTCTCGACACGCTCTGGCTTGTCGAGCGGACCCACCAGTGACGGAGTGTGCATGCCGGCCGTAACGATCGCCAACGACTCGCAACGAGACCCGGGCCAGTACCGTGGCCATCACGGTGGCCATGGCGGAGGGCATGAAGACGGCCGCGCCGGTTCCCGGCAGGAGATTCCTCGCCGGCGTGGCAACGAGTCGGCCTTGCTGGATATCCGTAATCTCGACGTCCGGGTCGGGCACACCGCCATCGTGCAAGGGGTTTCCCTGCATCTCGATCGGGGAGAACGCCTCGCGCTGGTAGGTGAGTCGGGGTCGGGCAAGACGGTCACGGCCTTGTCGATCCTGCGGCTGTTCGAGGCCGCCGACGCCAGCACAGGGGGTGAGATCCGCTTCGAGGACGAGGATGTCCTGAGGATGAGCATGCCGCAGGTGCGCCGCCTGCGCGGTGGCCGGATCGGCATGATCTTCCAGGAGCCGATGACCGCCCTCAATCCGCTCAAGAGCATCGGTGCGCAAATTGCCGAGGTTTTGGTGCGCCACCTGGGGCTGCGCGGCGATGCGTTACGCCGGCGGGTGCACGAACTGCTCGAACAGGTGCGCCTGCCCAACCCGGAGCGTGTGATGCGAGCCCTGCCGCACCAGCTTTCCGGCGGGCAGCGCCAACGCGCGATGATCGCCATGGCGATCGCCTGCAACCCCAGCCTCGTGATTGCCGATGAGCCGACCACCGCCCTGGATGCCGGGCTGCGCAAGACCATCATGGACCTGCTGGTCGAGTTGCAGCAGCGCCTGGGCATGAGCCTGTTGCTGATCACCCACGACCTGCCGGTGGTGCGCCGTTACGCCGACCGCGTGATGGTGATGCGAGACGGGCGCATCGTCGAGGCCGGCCCGGCGGAGTCGATCTTCGCCCGGCCGAAGGATGCGTACACACAGACGCTGCTCGAAGCACGTCAGGTCGCGCCCATGATCGGGCCATTGGCCGCGGATGCCGCCGAGCGGCTGCGCTGCGAAGGCTTGGGCGTGATGGTCGGCAAGCGCCGCTGGTTCGGGCCGGATACCCGCAGCGAGATCCTCAAGGGCGTCGATCTGACCCTGCGTGCCGGCCAGACCCTGGGGGTGGTGGGCGAGTCCGGTTCGGGCAAGACCACGCTCGCCTTGTCACTGTTGCGTCTGATGGATGGGGCCGAAGGGGCTGTGTGGCTGGCCGGTCGACGGGTCGACGGCTTGCGGGAAAGGCAGTTCCGGCCGTTCCGGCGTGATTTGCAGGTCGTGTTCCAGGACCCCTACGGCGCGCTCTCCCCGCGCATGAACATTGCGCAGATCGTGGGCGAGGGGCTCGATGTCCACGATGCCTCGCTCACGCGCGCGGAGCGTAACCGACGCATCGAGCAGGTGTTGGTCGAGGTGGGGCTCGATCCGGCGGTCATGTCGCGCTACCCGCACGAATTCTCCGGGGGACAGCGCCAGCGCATTGCGATTGCCCGCGCCCTGATCCTTAAGCCCAAGGTCCTGATCCTCGACGAGCCGACCAGCGCGCTGGATGCGGCGGTGCAGTTGCAGGTATTGCGCCTGCTGCGCGATTTGCAGGCCCAGTATGACCTGACCTACCTGTTGATCACCCACGACCTCGCGGTGGTGCGTGCCCTGGCGCATCGGGTCGTGGTAATGCTCGACGGCGAGGTAATCGAATCCGGGCCGACCGAATCCGTGCTCGATTCGCCTGACCATGAATACACCCGGCAGTTGATCGATAGTGCGTTGATGGCCTGAGACGGATGCGACGGCAAGAAAAAAGCCAGACCGAAGTCTGGCTTTTTCTATATCGACGCCCTATCAGTGCCCTGGGTGGATTCAGTCGTTGAACCGTTCCATGACCAAGGAGGCGTTGGTGCCGCCAAAGCCGAAGCTGTTGGAGAGGACCGTGTCGAGGCGCTTGCCTTCCACCTTATGCGTGGCGATGTTGGCGTTCTCGGCCTCCGGTTCGAGGTTCTCGATGTTGGCCGAGGCGGCGACGAAGTCGTTCTGCATCATCAGCAACGAGTAGATCGCCTCGTGCACGCCAGCCGCGCCCAGTGCGTGGCCGGAGAGCGACTTGGTCGAGGCGACCACGGGCTGGTGATCGCCGAAGACCTCGGTCATCGCCTGCAACTCGCGCAGGTCGCCGACCTTGGTGGAGGTGCCGTGGGCGTTGACGTAGTCGATCGGCTTGTCGACCGTCGCCAACGCCTGCTGCATGCAGCGCACCGCGCCTTCGCCGGACGGCTGGACCATGTCGTAGCCGTCTGAGGTCGCGCCGTAGCCGGTGACCTCGGCGAGGATGTTCGCACCGCGGGCCTGGGCGTGTTCGAGCGACTCGAGTACCACCATGCCGCCGCCGCCGGTAATGACGAAGCCGTCACGGTCGGTGTCGTACGGACGCGATGCCTTATCGGGGGTGTCGTTGAAATTCGAGGACAGCGCACCCATCGCGTCGAACATCGCCGACAGCGACCAGTGCAGTTCCTCGCCGCCGCCGGCGAAGACCACGTCCTGCTTGCCGAACTGAATCTGCTCGACGCCGGTCCCGATGCAATGTGCCGAGGTAGAGCAGGCCGAGCTGATCGAGTAGTTGATGCCCTTGATCTTGAACGGTGTCGCCAGGCACGCCGAGGTGGTCGAACCCATGGTGCGCGTGACCATGTAGGGCCCGACGCGCTTGATGCCCTTCTCGCGGGCGATATCGGCCGTGGCGACGATATTCTCGCAGGACGAGCCGCCCGAGCCGGTGACCAGACCGGTGCGCGGGTTGGAGACCTGCTCTTCGGTCAGCCCGGCCTGTTCGATCGCCTCTTGCATCGCCAGGTAGTTGTAGGCGGCGGCCGAGCCCATGAAGCGCAGCAGCTTGCGGTCGATATGCTCGGCCGGATCGATCTTGAGTGTGCCGGCCACGTGCGAACGAAAGCCGTGCTCGACCTGTTCCGGGTTGCGCTCGATGCCCGAGCGACCCTCTTGGAGTGAGGCGAGAACCTCTTTGCAATTGTTACCCAGGCTGGACACGATGCCCATGCCCGTAATGACGACTCGGCGCATTGAGTGGTTACTCCGAAAGTGCTTCTGTGCTGGTGAACAGTCCTACCCGCAGATCCTTGGCCTCGTAGATGACGACGCCATCGCAGAGCATTTGTGCATCCGCGATCCCCATCGTGAGCCTGCGCATGATCACACGCTTCATTTGCACACGATATTCAACCTTCTTGTTCCGCGGCAAGACCTGCCCCGAAAATTTTACATCACCGACGCCCAGGGCACGTCCGTGACCCTTGCCGCCGCTCCAGCCGAGGAAAAAACCGACCAGTTGCCACATGGCATCCAGACCCAGGCAGCCGGGCATGACCGGGTCGCCTTCGAAATGACAGGCGAAGAACCACAGGTCCGGGTGGATGGCGAGCTCGGCCTGCATCTCGCCCTTGCCGTACTCGCCGCCCTCGTCGGTGATCAGGTTGATGCGATCGAACATCAGCATCGGCGGCAGCGGCAACTGCGCGTTGCCAGGGCCGAACATATCGCCCTTGGCACAGCGAATCAGGTCGTCGTATTCGAAGGTCGATTGGGACATGGTATTCCTGGCGCAAAAACGCAGATGGTACCGCAATCCTCGACCGCACGCAGCCCGCGGTAACGGCAAGGCTGGTCGGGCTCCAATGGGAGGGCGAGAGACGGGCCGAAAACATCTGAAATTCACCGGGATCGACTCCCGACTCGAGCCTGGTTGCGGCGATCAGGGTGAGGCGGGTGACGGTCGGGCCCGGTCGAGTAAGGCGGGGCTGCTCACCGTGCTGGTGCGCGGGTGACGATCAATCCGATCAGCCAGACGAGCCAGCCCAGCATCAAAAACAGTCCGCCGAGCGGCGTGATCGGCCCGGGCCAGGATTGCCCGAACAGGATCAACGCATACAGGCTACCGCTGAACAGAAGGATGCCCAGCAGCCAGCCTGCAGTGATGACCGCTCGCCAGCGGGTAGGCGCAGGCCAGAACGCCACCAGCATCAATCCCAGGGTGTGCACGAAGTGCATCAGGATGGCGGTGTCGACTTGGCGCTGTGCGGTCGGATCGGTCGGTGCCATTGGCCCGTGCGCCGCGATAGCGGCCAGAACAACGGCGATCAGCCCACTGACCAGACCCGCTGCCAGTACCCGGCTGTCGGGCGCTGCGTGACGACGTTCGTTGCGGTCCGGCATGCGTGGGGCTCCGGTTGGCGGATATAGTTGCTTGAGAGACTCCAGGTTCAGAAGTCGTCGATCATCTGTGCCTTCAGGCGGCGCTCCTCGAGCAGGTCGTCGAGCCGGCGGCGCGCGTCTTTCGTGCCCTTGATGCTGTCGAGCAGGGTGTCGTTACCCGGCTCGTCGTCCTCGACGTCGCTTTCTTCCCAGTCGTCGAGGTCCTGATAGTCGCTTTTCTTGCTCATGATGTACCTGCCTGATCAACACGTTCAAGGCGGCCTGCGGGTGAGGTCGCATTGGTATCGATCGACGGTCATGGCCAACTCCTACAGGCCATCATGGGTCCCGGGTGCATTTCCCGAGCCGGCGCCCCGTCCGCGGGGATGACCAGCCGATTTCCGGCGCGTTATACCGCGTTCTTTCGGTTGGTCAAAGCAAATTGTTCATCCCGCCGGGGCGCGCATGGGGGCGGGCTTTGCGGCGATGCAACAGGTCGGCGCGGAAAGGCCTGGTACCGGGTGCGGCGAGCGTGTGCCGAGGGGGAGAAGTGGGGGGGTGATGACTGACGCCGGGACTCAGATCAGGTCGTGGTCGCGCAGTTTCTTGCGCAGGGTGCTGCGGTTGATGCCGAGACAGGCCGCGGCGCGGCTCTGATTGTTCTCGCAGCGCTCCAGCACGCGGGCGAGCAGGGGGCGTTCGACCTGTCCCATCACCAGTTGGTAGAGGTGGCTGGGCTGATCTTCCTCGAAGGCATCCCAGAGGGTATCCAGTGCGTCGATGATGGTCTCGTGCATGTCGTGATGACATTCGGCCGCCCGACGGGCGCTGCCGTTCAGGGACGACTCGTTCGGCTGGCTGGTGGCGGTACTGGATGAATAAGTCATGGTGTACGGCAACAACGCGGCTTCGGTTTGAATAGACATGGAAGGCGAAGCCCACCGAGATGCCCCGGTGGGTTACGCCTTCCCGAATCGAGCGGCTCGGTGGCCGATCAGGCACCTACGTCGAAGGACGTTCTCGATACGTTTCGAAGCTCGGCCTCCCTGCAATCGAGCCGGCACCGCTGGCGTTCAAGCCAGTGGCGCTGCGACTCGACGGTCTCCAGTCGGTTGAACTCCCTGCGCGTCCCTTCGTCAATCGGTAGCCGAGGAGAATACCACCCCCAGTGCTTTCTCGCGATGCGCACACCCATCACATTTCCGTAATGGTGATAAATATTCTCGAATTGTTCGAGCACGAATCCCATCACGTCGGTGGCGGGTGGCTCGGACGGTATCGGACGTCCCTCGAACGCGGCGCGCAACTGGGCGAACAACCAGGGCCGGCCGAAGGCGGCCCGGCCGATCATCAGGCCGGCGGCCCCGGTGTGTGCGATGACGTCAAAGGCCTTGGTCACCGAGTCGATGTCGCCGTTTGCGAGTACCGGGATATGTCGTTCGGCGACTACCTGCGCGATGGTGTCGTATTCCGCTTCGCCAAGGTATTTCTGTGTTCGGCTGCGCCCATGAATGGAAAGCATCGCGATGCCGCTGTCCTCGGCGATCCGCGCGATCTCGGGGGCGTTGCGCCAGTCCTCGCTTGGGCCGGTGCGCATCTTGAGGGTGACAGGGCAGGGCACCGCGTTGACCGTGGCCTCGAGCAGGCGGGCGACGGTGTCGGGTTCGGCCATCAGCGCCGAGCCGGCGGCCCGACGGCATACCTT
>JBHEOB010000019.1:581-4626 GCA_046261775.1 Guyparkeria sp. | reverse complement strand
GGTCTCATCGCGGGTTCATGGCCTGCGGACGTCAAGGGTCTCGGGCAGCCAGGTAACGATGTCGGGGAAGATCACCAGCAGGGCCAGCACGGCGATCTGGATGGCGATGAACGGCAGCACCCCGCGATAGATCTGGGCGGTACGAATGCTGGCCGGCGCCGCCCCGCGCAGGTAGAACAGGGAGAAGCCGAACGGCGGGGTGAGAAAGCTCGTCTGCAGGTTGACCGCGAGCAGGATGCCCAGCCAGATCGGGTCGATGCCCATCATCAGCAGCACCGGGGCGACGATCGGCACCACCACGAAGGTGATCTCGATGAAATCGAGCATGAAGCCGAGCAGGAACACGATCACCATCACGATCAGCAACGCGGTCATCGCCCCGCCCGGCAGGCCCGAGAGCAGGTCGTGGACCATCTCGTCGCCACCGAAGCCGCGGAAGACCAGCGAGAAGATCGAGGCGCCGATGAAGATCATGAACACCATCGCGGTGATGCGCAGGGTGGCGGTCAGACTCTCGTGCAGGACCGGGAAGGTCAGACGCCGCTTGACCAGCGCCAGCAACAGGGCGCCGGTTGCCCCGACGGCGGCCGCCTCGGTGGGCGTGGCGATACCACTCATGATCGAGCCGAGTACCAGCACGATCAGGATGATCGGCGGGGCCAGCGCAAACAGCAATCGGCTGATCGGGGGACGATCGGCCAGCTCCGCCTCGGACAGGCCCGGCACGCGCTCGGGCTGACGCCAGGCCACGAACAGTATGTAGGCCGCGTAGGCGCTCACAAGGATCAGGCCGGGGATCAGTGCGCCGCTGAACAGGTCGGCCACCGCGACGGTCTCCGGCGAGAAGATGCCCTGATCGAGCTGCGCCTGGGTGTAGGCGTTGGCGATCTGATCGCCCAGCAGCACGAGGATGATCGAGGGGGGAATGATCTGGCCCAACGTGCCGGCGGCGGCCACCGAGCCGCTGGCCAGGCGCGGGTCGTAGCCACGGCGCAACATGACGGGCAGGGCGATCAGTCCCAGGGTGACCACGGTTGCCCCGACGATGCCGGTGCTGGCCGCGAGGATCGCGCCGACCAGCATCATGGACAGGCCCAGCCCGCCCGGCCGCCGGCCGAACAGGGCGCTCATGTTCTCCAACAGGTCATCGGCGACGCGGGCCTTCTCCAGCAGCATGCCCATCAGCACGAACAATGGAACGGCCACCAGCGTCTGGTTGAGCATGATGCCGAACAGGCGGTTGGGCATGGCGCCCGTCAGGCCGTGATCGAATACGCCGAGCAGGGTGCCGATCCCGGCGAAGACGAGCGAGACCCCGGCCAGCACGAAGGCCACCGGAAAGCCGCTCATCAGGGCGGCGAAGATGGTCAGCACCATCAGGAGCAGCAGCCATTCCATGCCTTACATGCCCTCCTTGATCGAGCCGTGTTCCGGTTCGGTCGGCCGCTGGTGGCGCAGCACGGCCACCTGCCGCAGCAGCTCGACCAACCCTTGCCAGAAGAGCAGGGCGGGCATCACGATCAGCAGGGTCTTGAGGAGATACAGCAGCGGGATGCCGCCGGGCTCGGGCGAGCCCTCGCGCATCGCCCAACTGTTGCCGACGTACTCGAAACTGGAAATCGCGATGAACAGGCAGACCGGCCAGAGCAGGACGACCACGCCGATGATCTCGATCCAGGCGCGAGTTCGCGGCGAGGCGCCACGCGAAAGCACGTCGACGCGCACGTGGCCGTCGTGGCGGTAGGTGTAGCCAATGCCGAGCATGAACATCAGCGCGAACCAGTAGGTGATCGACTCCGACAGCCACTGGTTGCTGTCGGACAGCCCGTAGCGCAATGCCACCACGCCGAAGACGGTCAGGGTCAGTGCCAGCCCGAGCCAGGCGATGACCCGCCCGGTCCATTCGTTGACCCGGTCGAGACGGTCGACCAGGCGGCTCAGGCGGCCGGGGCTCGGCGTCCGGTTCATCGGCGGGCCTCCGCGGACTGGCTGGACTCGATCCATTGGGCGGTTGCCGTGCCGGCGGCGCGATGCGCCTCCAGGATGCGACGAAACGGCGTGGGGTCCTTGATGTAGGTCATCTCCGCATCGCGCGGGAAGTACTGGTCCTGCATGCGCGAGACCCAGAACCGCATCGCCGCGGCGCGCAACAGCCCCGGCCAGGCCGCCTGTTCGACGGGCGTGAACGGTCGCTCGGCGAGATAACCGACCAGCAGCGCGTTGCGCTCGTCCTGCCGGGACTGACCCTGCTCGTCGACACACCAGTCGTTCAAGGTCACGGCCAGATCGTAGGCGAAGGCATCGGTGCAGGCGTAGTAGAGATCGATGATGCCGGTCAGCTCACCCTGGTCGAACAGGGCGTTGTCGCGGAACAGGTCGGCGTGGATCGCACCGCGCGGCAGGGTGGCGCGCGATTGACCCTGCTGGAAGGCAATCTCGTCGTCGAGCAGTGCGAGTTCGTCGTCGCTGGCCTTCTGGTGGAGCTGGGTTGCCACGCCTTCGGCCCAGGCCAGGTCACGGTCCGGGGCCCGGTATTCGGGGAAATCGGCGGAGACGCGGTGAAAACGTGCCAGGGTCCGGCCGATCTCCGCGCAGGCGGCGGTATCGGGATGATCGAGCGAGCTCCCGGTCAGTCGCTGCACCAGCGCGGCCGGTTTGCCGTTGAGCTCGGTCAGGTAGGCCCCGTCACGCGTCGGCACCGGGTGGGCCGTGGGGATGTTGTGCTCGGCCAGATAGGCCATGAGATCGAGAAAGAACGGCAGCTCGTCGGCGCCGTGGTTCTCGAACAGCGTCAGCACGTAGCGCCCATCGGTCGTGGTGACGAAGTAGTTGGTGTTCTCGATCCCGGCGGCAATGCCGCGGTGCTCGACCCGTTCTCCGCAGTCGAACTGCGTCAGGAAGGTGTCGAGCTGTTGGCCATCGACCTTGGTAAAAACCGACATGACGGTCTCGTTCGTTGCTTGAGTTTGCCCGGATTCCCGTGGGCCCGGCTCAGAGGTCAAGCAGCTTCTGCTGCTCTTCCTCGGTCGCCGTGACACCACGGTTGCGGTAGAAATCGAAGATGGCGGCCACCGCCTCGTCGGCCGTGTCGCAGAGGGTGAACAGGTCCATGTCCTCGGCCCCGATGGTCCTCTCGCCGAGGAGCTGGTCGACGAACCAGTCGATCAGTCCCTGCCAGAAGCTCGTGCCCAGCAGGATGATCGGGATTCGTCGTGACTTGCCGGTCTGTACCAGGGTGAGGATCTCGGCCAGCTCGTCGAGCGTGCCGAAACCGCCCGGCAACACCACGTAGGCCGAGGCGTGCTTGACGAACATCACCTTGCGGGCGAAGAAGTGCTGAAAGTGTAGCGAGACGTCCTGGTAGGCGTTGTCTGTCTGCTCGTGGGGCAGGGAGATGTTCAACCCGACGCTCGGGGCGCCACCGGCCTGCGCGCCCTTGTTGGCCGCCTCCATGAGGCCCGGGCCACCGCCTGAGATCACGGAGAACCCGGCGTTGGAGAGCTTTTCCGATACCTCGACGGTCAGGCCGTAGTAGGGGTTGTCTTCCTTGTAGCGCGCCGAGCCGAAGATGCTCACGGCCGGCTCGATACTGGCGAGCGTCTCGTAGCCATGGACGAATTCGGCCATGATCTGGAAGACCTTCCACGACTCCTGCGAGAGCCGTTGCTGCTGATCCAGTCGGGTCGGGTGATTGGGTAGTTTTCTGCTCATGCAAAACCGTGCAAGACGAGGTGTTCCCGGGGTGTCCCCGACGCGTTTTCTGCGGATGCTCAGTGGCTGTCGTCCCGTCGCTCACGGGGCTGCCTGTGGCATAGTACCGGCCTGATATCCACGGAATTCAAAAGGGGCAAATCCTACCATGTCCGACCGCAACGGACCCGTGATTCTCGTCGACGGCAGTTCCTTCCTGTTCCGCGCCTTTCACGCCCTGCCGCCGCTCACCGCGCCCGACGGGACGCCTACCGGCGCGATTCACGGCGTGGTCAACATGCTCCTCAAGATGCGCCGCGAGGCCGACCCCAGCCACATGGCCGTGGTGTTCGAC
>JBHEOB010000019.1:0-571 GCA_046261775.1 Guyparkeria sp. | reverse complement strand
CCCCGGGCAAGACCTTCCGCGACGACATCTACCCCGACTACAAGGCGCATCGCCCACCGCTGCCGGACGACCTGCGGGTTCAGATCGAGCCGGTACATGCCCTGGTGCGCGCGCTGGGATTCCCGTTGCTGTGCATCGAGGGCGTGGAGGCCGATGACGTGATCGGCACCCTGATGCACGAGGCGCGTGAGAATGGCGAGGAGGTGATCGTTGCCACCGCCGACAAGGACTTCGCCCAGTTGGTGGCCCCCAGCGTGACGCTGGTCAATACCATGAGCAACAAGACCACGGACGTCGCGGCCGTCGAGGAGAAGTACGGCATCACCCCGGCGCAGTTCATCGACTTTCTCGCGCTGGTCGGTGACAAGGTCGACAACATCCCCGGCGTGCCGGGTTGCGGTCCCAAGACCGCCACCAAGTGGATCAACCAGTACGGCTCGCTCGACGGGATCATCGCCCATGCCGAGGAGCTCAAGGGCAAGGTGGGGCAATCGCTGCGCGATTCGCTCGAGTTCCTGCCCACCAGCCGGGAACTGGTGACGATCCGCACCGATTGCGCGCTGCCGGTTAC
>JBHEOB010000018.1:0-24808 GCA_046261775.1 Guyparkeria sp. | reverse complement strand
CCTCGGGGCGATGCCGGCCGGCGGCGTGATGGTCGCCCGACAGCGCATGGCAGATGAGTACAGCGTTATCGGCGCGTTCGTTCAGCTCGCCGTAGGTCTCGTAGACCAGCTCGTATTCCTCGATGCGCCGGCCACAGTCGAGCAGCAGCGGCGTATCGATCTGCGCGGCCTGGGGGATGACCAATCCCACCGAGCCAGACTGGTGACCGGACTGGTCGACGGGGTTGTTTGCTTGGGCGGACTCGCTCATCAGTCTCCTCGTTGGCTCAGCCCATCAGCAGGTTGCCGACCACCATCTGGGCCACCTGGATGATCAGGAGAACGGCCAGTGGCGAAAGGTCGATCCCGCCGATCGGCGGGATGACGGGTCGACCACCGGGTCGGTCAGGTCGGCGAGGAAGGCCACGCCCGGCGAGCGATCGTTGCCCAGCCAGGAGGCCACCGCCCGCAGCAGAACCGTCCAGAAGAACAGGTTGGTAACCGTCAGGAAGGTGAAATAGATCGTACCGATGAATACGCCGGCACCGGTCATGCCGACACCCTGCATGGCGGTAATCGCCCAGACCATCAGGGCGACCATCACGATGCCGAACACCAGCGCGGCCAGATCGTGCCGACCGACCGGCTTGATCACCGTGCGCAGCGGATTGAGCACCGGGTCGGTGATCTTGACGATCGCCTGAGTCACGGGGTTGTAGAAATTCGCCCCGAACAGTTGCAGGAAATACCGGGCGAAGGCGACGAAGGCCACCAGCTCGAAAAGCACCCGGATCAGAAAAACGCTCGGATCCCCGAAGCTACCGCTCATCTAGAACTATCTCGACAGGTTGGTGGTGAGGGGCGACCAGCGCCCCGGAAAGGACAGATTCAATCGGTCGAACGATCGCCGACGTCGGCTGCCAGCTCACGGCTGCGGTCGCGCGAGGCGCGAATCGCACGGGCGAAAGCCTCGCGCACGCCCGACTCATCCAGTGCCGCGATCGCGCGCTCGGTGGTCCCGCCCGGCGAACTGACACGCCGACGAAGTTCGGCCGGCGAATCGTCGGCCGCCAGGGCAAGCTTGGCGGCCCCGAAGACGGTCTCCAGGGTCAGCAGACGCGCCACGTCGGGCGCCATGCCCATCTCTTCGGCTGCGGCCTGCATCGATTCCATCAGGTAGAAGACGTAGGCGGGACCACTGCCCGACAAGGCGGTCACCTCGTCGATCTGCGACTCGGCATCGAGCCACTGCACCACACCGACCGCCCGCATCAGCGATTCGGCATCGCTGTGCTGCTCGCGGCTGACGGCCTCGGCGGCGAACAGCCCGGTCGCACCGCAGCCGACCATCGACGGGGTGTTGGGCATGGCACGCACGATCGCGGCATGACCGTTGAGCCATCGGGCCAGTGCGGCGACCGGGATGCCCGCGGCGATCGAGACCACCAGCTGGCCCGGCGTCAGATGAGGAGCCAAATCTTCGGCGACCCTCTGCATTACCTGCGGCTTGACCGCCAGCACCACCAGTTGGGCGCCATCGATGGCCCCGTGGTTGTCCTCGGCCGTTTCCACCCCGAGCTGCTCACCCAGGGCACGTCGACGTTCGGCATCCGGGTCGGCGACCATGATCGAGGGACGAGCGTCAGCGGGGGCATCCTTGAGCATGCCACCGATCAGGGCCCCCGCCATGTTGCCGCCACCGATGAAAGCTATCCGCGAGGCATTCATTGTCTCACCTGCATTTTTGCGTGAATCCTAAGCACAGAAAAATAACACGAATGGCAATCACGCGGCGCCGCCGCTCAGGAATCGCGCGGGCCGAACAGGGCGGTGCCGACCCGAACGATGGTCGCGCCGTCGGCAATCGCGGCCTCGAAATCACTGCTCATCCCCATCGACAGGTCGGGCAACGGCTCGGCCAGCGACCGGTTGAGCGCGGCGAGCGCGGCGAAGGCGCCGATGTTTCCCGGGCGCGGGATGCACATCAGCCCGCACAAGCGCAGCGTCGAGTACTCGGCACAAGCGGCGGCGATCTCGGCCACATCGGCAGGATCGGCGCCCGATTTACTCTCCTCGCCGTCGACATTCACCTGGATCAACACGTTCAACGGCCCCATCGCCGGATCGCGCTGCTCACCGAGGCGCCTGGCAATCTTGACGCGATCCACTCCATGGACCCAATCGAAATGGGCGGCGATCGCGCGGGTCTTGTTCGACTGGATCGGCCCGATAAAATGCCAGGTCAACGACGGGTCGGCCAACTCGGCCTGCTTGTCGAGCGCCTCCTGCAGGTAGTTCTCGCCGAAGTCCCGCTGCCCCAGCTCGGCCAGCGAACGGATGGCCGCGACCGGCTGGCGCTTACTGACCGCCACCAGCCGGACGTCGGGTACGCCTGCGGGCCGGGCCGCACTCGCTGCCGCGATGCGATCGACGATCCCGTGATACATGCTTGCTCGATTTCCCATCTTGCACCTTGTGCGTGTTCGTTTTACCTTGTCTCTGGCGAAGGCCAAGCCCCGTCACCACGGGCCTGTGGACCTTCGACAGGCATCACCAATGGACTTCAAACGGGGCCTACCCCGCAAAGGACGACCGCATGGCCGAATCAAGAGATATCGACTCCCTGCTGATGTTTACCGTCAAGAACGGGGCATCGGACCTTCATCTGTCGGCCGGCGAACAGCCCCGCGTTCGCATCGACGGCGACATCCGCAAGGTCAACGTGCCGGTAATGGACCACAAGGACGTCCATTCCATGGTGTACGACATCATGAACGACCGGCAGCGCAAGGAGTACGAGGACAACCTCGAGGTCGACTTCTCCTTCGAATTGCGGGGCCATGCCCGCTTCCGTGTCAACGCCTTCAACCAGAACCGCGGTGCGAGTGCCGTCTTCCGCACCATCCCGAGCAAGGTGCTCACCCTCGAGCAGCTCGACGCGCCAAGGGTATTCCAGGACCTGTGCGACTACCCCAACGGCATCGTGCTGGTCACCGGGCCGACCGGCTCGGGCAAGTCGACCACGCTCGCGGCAATGGTCGACTACATCAACGACCATCGCAACGATCATATCCTGACGGTCGAAGACCCGATCGAGTTCGTTCACGAATCGAAAAAGTGCCTGGTCAACCAGCGCGAGGTGCATCGCGACACCCACAGCTTTAACGCCGCGCTGCGCTCGGCGCTGCGCGAGGACCCGGACGTCGTCCTGGTCGGCGAGCTACGGGATCTGGAGACCATCCGCCTGGCATTGACCGCGGCCGAGACCGGCCACCTGGTCTTTGGCACGCTGCACACCAGCTCGGCGGCCAAGACGATCGACCGGATCATCGACGTCTTTCCTTCGGCGGAAAAGGACATGGTGCGCGCGATGCTCTCGGAATCCCTGCGCGCGGTCATTTCGCAGACCCTGCTCAAGAAGATCAGCGGCGGGCGGATTGCGGCCCACGAGATCATGCTGGGCACGCCAGCCATTCGAAACCTGATCCGCGAGAACAAAGTCGCGCAAATGTACTCATCCATCCAGACCGGCCAGGCCCAGGGCATGCAGACCCTTGACCAGAATCTCAAGCAACTGGTCACCCGTGGCGCCATCTCCAAGGAACACGCCCGGAGCCGGTCCAAGAACAAGAACGACTTCATGTAATTCAAGGCCCGGGGCGGTCGTGGGCGCCGACTTCACGAACAGTCAGCGTGGCGCTCTCCACGCCAGCCCTGCCCACTCTATCCATCGACGCCGTGCGGCTACGCCGGCGGCGCGGACAACGCAAGCCGAGAACTCACGATGGACCGCCAACAAGCAGCCAACTACGTTCAGGCCCTCCTCAAGCGGGCCGTGGAACGCGATGCCTCCGACCTGTTCGTTACCGTCGGCGCGCCGCCCTCGGCCAAGATCGACGGCAAGGTCGTCCACCTGACCGATCAGAAACTCTCGGTGGAGAACGCCCAGATGCTGGTCCGCTCGATCATGACGGACAAGCAGACGGCCCGTTTCGAGGAATCTCATGAAGCGAACTTCGCCATCTCCCTGCCGGGAGTGGCGCGCTTTCGTGTCAACGCGTTCATGCAGCGTGGCAGCGAGGGCATGGTCCTACGGATGATCCGTTCGGAAATCCCCAACTTTGACGACCTCAAGCTCCCCGACATACTGGGCGAGATCTCCATGACCGCCCGGGGTCTAGTGATCTTTGTCGGCGCCACCAGTTCGGGCAAATCCACATCGTTGGCAGCGATGCTCGATTACCGCAACGAGAACTCGCGCGGACACATTGTCACCATCGAGGACCCGATCGAGTTCGTCCACAAGCACAAGGGTTGCCTGGTCACCCAGCGCGAGGTGGGCGTAGACACCGAGTCCTTCGCCGCGGCACTGAAGAACACCCTGCGCCAGGCCCCGGACGTGATCCTGATCGGCGAGATTCGCGACCGCGAGACCATGGATCACGCCATCGCCTTTGCCGAGACCGGTCACCTCTGCCTGGCCACGCTCCACGCGAATAACACCAACCAGGCACTGGACCGAATCATCAACTTCTTCCCCGAAGAGCGGCGCCACCAATTGCTGATGGACCTGTCGCTCAACCTCAAGTCGGTTATCTCGCAACGCCTGTTGCGCAAGCCGGACGGCGAGGGCCGAGTGCCAGCCGTCGAGGTGCTGATCAACACGCCCCTTCTCGGCGACCTGATCTTCAAGGGCGACGTCTCCGAGATAAAGGAAGTGATGAAGCGCTCGCGTGAACTGGGCATGCAGACGTTCGACCAGGCCCTGTTCGACCTCTACGACACCCACCAGGCCGACTACGACGAAGTGATCAGCAAGGCCGACTCGGTCAACGACCTCCGCCTGCGCATCAAGCTGGAAAGCAAACGCGGCCTGCCCAAGAGCCGCCAAGACGACCCCGAAAGCGACCTCAAGGTCGAGGCCGACTGAGGGAGGATCTGCACAAATGCTCCACCACCTCGGCACGTCGCCCGGCATCCAGATAAAAGACGCGGCGTCGCAACCCTACCCGCGTGAAAAGGACCCCGCCTCATGAGCCAATTGAGCCTCGAACCCTACCTGAAGCTGCTCGCCGACAAGGAAGGCTCCGATCTGTATTTCTCAAGCGGCACCACTCCCGCGATCAAGATCCAGGGCGAGATGCGATTCATCGGCAAGGACCGGCTGCGCATCGGTCAGGTCGAGGAACTGGCGCGCTCGGTGCTCAACCAGCAACAACTCGACGACTTCCTCGAGAACCTTGAACTCAACGTCGCCTTGTCACGCTCGGGTATCGGTCGCTTCCGTATGAACGTGTTCATGCAGCGCGGCGAGTGGTCGCTGGTAATCCGCTATATCCGGGCCGAGATCCCGCGTGCCGCCGACCTCAACCTGCCGATGGTAGTCGAGGAACTGGTCGCCGAACGCCGCGGTCTGATCCTGGTGGTCGGCGCGACAGGCTCGGGCAAGTCCACCACGCTTGCGGCCATGATCGACCACCGCGCCGAGGCGCGTCCCGGGCACATCCTCACCATCGAGGACCCGATGGAATTCGCCTTCAAGCATCGCAATTCGATAGTCAACCAGCGTGAGGTCGGGGTCGATACCCGCTCGTATGCCGCCGCGCTCAAGGAGGCCCTGCGCGAGGCACCGGACGTGATCATGATCGGCGAGGTGCGCGACCGGGCAACCATGGAGCACGCGCTGGCCTACGCGGACACCGGGCACCTCTGCATCAGCACGCTGCACGCGACCAACGCCAACCAGGCGCTCGACCGCATCATCCGATTCTTCCCGTCCGACTCGCGCGACCAGCTGCTGATGGACCTGTCGCTCAACCTCAAGGCGATCATCTCCCAACGCCTGATCATCGGCAGCGGTGGCAAGCGCCTCCCGGCAGTGGAGATCATGATCAATACGCCGCTGGTCTCCGACCTGATCAAGCGCGGCGAGATCGATGCGATTAAGGAGTCGATGCAGAAGAACACCTCGGCCGGCACCATGACCTTCGATATGTCGATCCTGAGGCTGTATAAGCAGGGGCTGATATCGCGCGACGAGGCCCTGGAAAATGCCGACAGCCGCAGCAACATGGAGTGGCTGATGAGCTTTGGCAGCGGCGAAGACGAACTCAAGGCCGCGGCCGCCGACTCCAGTGGCATCAAGAGCGACAAGGCGGACCGCGACGAGCTGCCGCCACTCGACTGACCCGCCCTTGCGTTTCCCCATGGAGGCCGTGATAATGCCGACTTCTGCGGGTGTAGCTCAATGGTAGAGCAGAAGCTTCCCAAGCTTAAGACGAGGGTTCGATTCCCTTCACCCGCTCCAGTATCCCCGGACGCCGCCCGCGACTTCTCGCTTTCCGTCGAGACAGTCGGCAGGCCTGCCTGATGCCGCCGAGACGGCGATCGGGCCATGTCCGGCAGCGGCCGCCAGGTGGCATAATCCTCCCGTGAGTTCGAACCGCTTCGACATCATCGTCGTCGGCGCCGGCATTGCCGGGCTGACCAGCGCGCTCGCCCTGCAACGGGACGGTGCAAGGGTGGCCGTGATCGATCGTCGCCGCGCCGGCACCGAGGCTTCCTGGGCCGGTGGTGGCATCCTCTGTCCACTCTACGCCTGGCGTTACCCCGCCCCCGTACTGAGTCTGGCCGCCGCGGGCATGCGCCGCTATCCCGGCCTGATCGCTTCGCTTGGGTCGAGCGTCGACCCCGAGCGCTGCGTTACCGGCATGGAGATCCTCGACCCCACCGGCAAGGGCGAAAGCCGCGAGACGATCAATGCGACGCTGTCCTCGGTGGGCATTACCCACCAATGGCGGGCGCACGGAGATGGCGAGGCGTTGTGGCTACCTCAGGTGGCCAATGTCCGCAATCCCTACCTGCTGGATGCCCTGGCCGACACCCTGCATGCACGCGAGATCGAATTGCGCGAGCAGTGCGCCGCCGACGGCCTGCTGCTGAGCGAGGGGCGGGTAATCGGGGTGTCGACGGGCGAGGGCGCGTTGCACGCCGAGCGGGTGGTGATCACGGCCGGCGCCTGGAGCCAGGCCCTGATCCCGGGCCTGCCGGCGGGCAGCCTGTTTCCGGTCCGAGGACAGATGCTGCGCCTAGAGCCCCGGCCGGAGAACGGGCTCGATCGCATCCTGATGGACGATGGCGTCTACCTGATCCCGCGCAAGGATGGCTCGGTGGTGGTGGGATCGACCGTGGAGTATGGCGGATTCGACAAAAGCGTGGACGAGGCGACACAGAACCGGCTACATGCCCATGCCTGCCGATTGTGGCCGCGATTGGTCGATGCTCGCGTGACTCATCGCTGGGCCGGCCTGCGGCCCGGTTCGAGCGACGAGATCCCGCTGCTGGGCGAACATCCCTCGATCGATGGGCTTTGGGCCAACACCGGCGGCTTTCGCAATGGGCTGGCGATGGCGCCGGCCACCGCAGAACTGCTCGCCGACCAGATGGCCGGTCGGCAATCACCAATCGACCCGACGCCCTATCGCCTCGGGCGCCTGATCCACTCCTGACGCACGGATCAGAGCGCGTCCTCGTTTTCCTCGCTGGTGCGGATGCGCACGGCACGCTCGACCGGCGAGACGAAGATCTTGCCGTCGCCGATCTTGCCCGAGTAGGCGGCCTTGACGATGGCATCGACGACCGGGTCTTCCTGGTCGTCGCTGACGACCACCTCGAGCTTCACCTTGGGCAGGAAGTCGACCACGTATTCGGCACCGCGGTAGAGCTCGGTGTGCCCCTTCTGCCGACCGAAGCCCTTGACCTCGGTGGCGGTCAGGCCATTGATGCCCATGTCCATCAGGGCGGTGCGCACATCGTCCAGCCGAAACGGCTTGATAATCGCTTCGATCTTTTTCACGTCTTTACTCTCCCTCGTTGTTGTTTTTCGCCCTAAGCAGGCGGCCGAATCACAGTGTAATGCACCAGCCGGCCGCCGCCTTCAGGCCAGATCGATCGGGTCGACATCGATCGACCAGCGCAGGCGCCCGCCCAGCCGACGACTGCCTGCCGAGTCGTCCACTTGCCACAGGGCACGATGCAGGCTGCTGCGCACCCGCGCCAGCAGCAGCAACTGGAAACGATAGCGTCCGGCCCGGCGCGCCAGCGGCGCCGGCACGGGACCCCAGACGGCCAGTTCCTCGCCGAAGTGTTCGCGCAGTTCCTCGGCGACCTTGGTCAGAAAGGCACGTGCAGTGTCCGCCTGCGGTGCGTCCGCGCGGATCAAACCGGCAAAGCGCGTCGGCGGCAGCTCGGCCTGTTCGCGTTCGCTCAGTTGGGCGACCATCACCGCCTCGTAGTCCTCCGCCAGCAACCGACGCAGCACCGGGTGATCGGGGTCATGCGTCTGCACCAGCACCTCGCCGGGACGCTCGGCGCGCCCGGCGCGCCCGGCTACCTGCAGCAATGACTGGGCGAAGCGCTCTGGACCGCGAAAATCCGAGGCGAACAGCGCTTGGTCGGCATTGACCACGCCCACCAGGGTCACCCCGGGAAAGTCGTGTCCCTTGACCAGCATCTGCGTGCCCACCACTAACCGGGCCTCGCCCCGGGCGATCCGCGCCAGGCTCTCGGCCATCACGCCCTTGCCGGCGGTGGCATCCCGATCCAGACGCACGATGCCGAAGCCCGGGAACCGGGCGGAGAGTACGTCCTCGAGCTGCTCGGTGCCCAGCCCGCGCACCGACAACGGCGCCTGGCACGACGGGCAGTCCGCCGGCACGCCCTGCTCGAAACCACAGTGATGGCAGCGCAACCGCCCGATCTGGCGGTGCCAGGTGAGAAAGGCATCGCAATGGGGACAGCCGGCCACGTAACCGCAGGCGTGACAGACCAGGCTGGGCGCATAGCCACGCCGGTTGAGATAGAGCATCACCTGTCCGCCATCGAGCAGGTGGCGCTCGATCGCCCGCAACAAGGCTGGCGACAACCCCGCCTCCATTGCCTGACCGCGCACGTCCAAGCAATGAATGGCCGGCATGCGCGCCCCGCTCGCCCGTTCGGTCAGGCGCAGATGGCCGTATCGACCGGCCCAGGCATGACGCAGGCTCTCCAGCGACGGTGTCGCCGAACCCAGCAGGATGGGGATACCCAGCTGCCGCGCCCGCCAGACCAGCACGTCGCGGGCGTGGTAGAGAAAACCCTCCTGCTGCTTGAGGGCGCCATCGTGCTCCTCGTCGACCACGATCAGGCCGGGTCGGGCCAACGGCACGAAGGCCGCCGAGCGTGTCCCGATCACCAGGCCGGCCGTGCCTGCGGCTACCGCCCGCCAGGCACTCAGTCGCTCGCCGTCGGCAAGTCCCGAATGCAGGACGGCCGGTCGCACCGCCAGGCGGCGGGCAAAACGATCGATCAACTGCGGGGTGAGCGAGATTTCGGGCACCACTACCAGCACCTGCCGCCCGGCGGCCAGCTCGCGCTCGATCAGGCCCAGATAGACCTCGGTCTTGCCGCTGCCAGTCACCCCGTGCAGCAACCAGGCCTGAAAACCGTCACCACCCGCGACGACCGCCGCGACCGCGGCCTGTTGCTCGGCATTGAGTGCAGGCGCCGACTCGTCCCCCGGCTCGTACGGCAGGGGCCACTCGGCGGGCGCGGTGATCCGGGTCGGCTCGGCCCAGCCCTTCTCCACCAGCCGACGCCGAACCGCGGCCGGCCCCAGCGCGGCGGCCGGCACGGGGCCATCGGATGCCGCCAACGCCTCCAGCGCCCGGCGTTGTCGTTCACCGCGCGCCTCGCCCTCGTTCAACGCGTCACGGCCGGCCGGGGTGGACACCAGCGCGTCGACCTCCAGATGCCGCTCGCCCCGCAGGGCCTTGGGCAGTGCGGCGAACACGACGTCACCCAGCGGGTGGTGATAATAGGCGGCGGCCCAGCGCAGGCAGGCCAGCGTGCTGGCATCAAGTAGTGGGGCCGCATCGAGCACCCCGAGAATCGGGCGGGTTTCCTGCGCCTTTACGGACGCCGCCTCCAGCACCACGGCCACCCGCTCGGACTGACCGAACGGCACGCGCACCCGAACGCCGGGCGCCGGCGTTGGTCCCGCGGCGAGATCGAAGTGATAGGTGAATCCACCGAAAAACGGCCCCGGCACGACCACCGTCCAGGCGGTCACGGGGCCAGAGGGCGTGGCGTCACGCACCGGCGTATCGGAGGTATCGAGATCCATGAGAGGGAGGATACCGCAGGGGCCTCGGTCGCCGTGGGAACAGGTGGGCGGGAAGATGAAGGCCGCCCGAACTCATCCAGCCGCAACCGAGACCAACGCGGCTTGACTATCCCCGACCATATGGCATAATCCCGCGCCTTGAATTGATATTTACATCAAGTTCATCCGAACTAATAGCCGAATCGAGGAGTTTACCCGTGGCCAATACCGCTCAAGCCAAAAAGCGCGTTCGCCAGGCGGAGAAATCCCGCCAGCACAACATGGCGATGCGCTCGCAGGTACGCACTGCCTACAAGGCCGTCATCTCGGCCGTGAAGGACGGTGATGCGGAAAAGGCGCAGCAAGCCTACAGCGCTGCCCAGCCGGTCCTTGACCGGATGGTGACCAAGGGGATTCTCAAGCGCAACACCGCTGCGCGTCGCAAGTCGACCCTGGTCAGCCGCATCAAGTCGATCTGAATCGTTCCGAGCCTGACCGGCGCGGGTGAGGCCTGACCCCACCGCCCGGTCACCGGAAACGCCGGAAGAACGAAGGCCCCGCTATACAGCGGGGCCTTTTCATGTCCGTTATCCCAATGGCGCTCAGTCCGCCACGCCGAACTCGCGCCGATAGGCCGCCATCGACTCGGCCGACTCGGCTAGGCCGGCGTCACTGGCGCAGAATTCGATCAAGGCGTCCAGGTTGGCAATCGCCACGACATCGAGCTCATGATCGCGCTTGAGTTCGCCGATCGCCGACAGCTCACCCTGACCGCGCTCCTGGCGATCCATCATCACGGCGACCCCGGCCGGCGTCGCGCCATTCGCCCGGATCAGTTCCAGCGACTCACGAATCGCCGTGCCGGCGGTGATCACGTCGTCAATGATCAGCACCCGACCCGCCAATGGTGTCCCCACCAGGTTACCGCCCTCGCCGTGATCCTTGGCCTCCTTGCGGTTGAAGCACCACGGCACCGGCTCGCCGGTACGCTCGGCCAGCGCGATCGCGGTGGCCGCGGCCAGCGGAATGCCCTTGTAGGCCGGGCCGAACAGCACGTCGAACTCGATGCCGGCATCCAGGATGGCATCGGCATAAAACCCGCCCAGCGCGGCCAGCGCCCGTCCGTCGGCGAACGCGCCGGCATTGAAGAAGTACGGGCTGACGCGCCCGGACTTGAGTGTGAACTCACCGAAACGGAGCGCCTGATGCTCCACGGCGAACTGGACAAAGGCCTGACGATAATCCTGCACGGGTCGATTTTCCTCGTGATGCAAAAGAATGGGGATAACGGATGCCAGGGGCGCTTCAAAGCGCCCCTCTAGTACTTCGCCAGCCAAATCAGCCCGGCGAGCACCAGCAAGGAGATGCCCCAGAAGGCAAAGGACCAGCGCATCGAGCGGCGAGCGCGGGTCTTCTCCGGCCAGTGCCGTGGCGAGATGCCCTTTAGCACGAACACCAGCTTGGCCGAGAGATTGATCGCCGCGATGTTGATCGCCAGCATCAGGCCGGCCGCGATTGCATTGTCCCATTGGCCCCAGCCGACGAACAGCCCCAGGGCCGCTGCCGGCGGCATCAGGGCAACGGCCACCATGACGCCAACCAGTCCGGCCGCCGCCCCGGAGGTCAGCGACAGCACCGCCGCCGCCCCCGAAGCCAGCGCCAGGACCATCGCGGGATAGCTGACATTCGTGCGATCGAGCAGCTGGCTGTTGGTGACCGGATCGAGCACCAGCCCCATCAACAGGGCCAGGCCGATGGACAGGGCCAGGCCGGCAAGGTTGGCCGCCACGGCCCGGCGCGAGAGGTCGGTATCGCCTAGCGTGGTACCCAGCGCCAGGGCGAGATTGGGGGCGAGCAACGGCGCGATCACCATCGCCCCGATCACCACCGCAGCACTGTCCTCGAGCATGCCCATCGCGGCGACCACCGCCGACAAGCCGCAGAGCAACAGATAGGTCGAAGTGATGGTGCCGCCGCCGACCACTTCCGCGTACAACTCCTCGCGCGATCGCGAAGCGGTCGATTGCCGCGACTCATCCTCGCCCTCTTCGTCCCCTGCCGCCGGCAGGGTCGCCTGCACACCGCGAATGATGATCCGCGCGTCCTCGCAGCGATCAATTATCTGCTGCAGATCGTCGAGCACCTCCTGCTGACCCTCGGGTCGCACCACCAGCTCGGTCGAGAACCGCTCGTCCTCGAACGACGAGGTACGCCACCAGTCGACCACGTCGTGAGAATCGGCGATGCGGGCGATCGCGGCCTTCTCGCTGGCCGGCGCGACGATTTCAATGATCTTGAGGGCCACGCATCAATCCTTGTGCCAGGGAAGTTTCCGATGGAAAACGAGGTGCAAACCATAGCCGAAAAAGGCCACCGGCGCCGCCGCCGATGGCCTTCGATCGAATGAAGAACGGACGATTGTCCGCCGCGATCACTCCTTGCCCAGCACGAGCTCGCCGTCGGCCACGTCCACGGTGACGGTCTGTTCGGGCAGGTACTCGCCCTTGAGGATCGCTTGAGCCAGCGGGTTCTCCAGGCGGTGCTGGATCGCCCGCTTGAGCGGGCGGGCCCCGTAGACCGGGTCGAAGCCGGCCTCGCCCAGTGCGTCGAGTGCCGCGTCGCTGAGCGTCAGCCCGATCTCGCGATCGGCCAACCGCTGGCGCAGATAGTCGATCTGGATGTCGACAATCTTGCGGATCTCGCGGCGATCGAGCGGATGGAACACCACCACGTCGTCGACCCGGTTGATGAACTCGGGACGGAAGTGCTGGCCGACGATCTCGAGCACTTCGCTCTTCATCTGCTCGTAGTCGGCATCCTCGCCGGCCAGTTCCTGGATCCGCTGGCTGCCGAGGTTCGAGGTCATCACGATCACCGTGTTGCGGAAATCGACCGTGCGGCCCTGCCCGTCGGTCAGGCGCCCGTCATCGAGCACCTGCAGCAGGATGTTGAACACGTCCGGGTGCGCCTTTTCCACCTCGTCGAGCAGGATTACCGAGTAGGGCTTGCGGCGCACCGCCTCGGTCAGATAACCGCCCTCCTCGTAACCGACGTAACCCGGGGGCGCCCCGACCAGCCGCGCCACGGAGTGCTTCTCCATGAATTCCGACATGTCGATACGGACCATCGAATCCTCGGTATCGAACAGGAAGGTCGCCAGCGCCTTGGTCAGCTCGGTCTTGCCCACGCCGGTGGGCCCGAGGAACATGAAAGACCCGTTGGGGCGGTTGGGATCGGACAGGCCGGCGCGCGAGCGGCGGATGGCATCGGATACCGCCACGACTGCCTCGGACTGGCCGATAACCCGCTTGCCCAGCGCCTCCTCCATGCGCAGGAGCTTGTCCTTCTCGCCCTCGAGCATCTTGGAGATCGGGATGCCGGTCCAGCGGGAGACCACCTCGGCGATCTCCTCGGTGCCCACCGTGCTGCGGAACAGCCTCGGTGCCGCCCCCTCGCTTTCTTCCTCCTTGGACTGCGCCTCGACCAACTCGCGCTCGAGCTCGGGGATACGTCCATACTGCAGCTCGGACATGCGGGTCAGGTCGCCGGCGCGCCGCGCCGTCTCAAGCTCGGTGCGGGCCCGGTCGAGCGCCTCCTTGATGTGCGTGGTGCCGGCGACCGCGGCCTTCTCCGACTTCCAGATCTCCTCGAGGTCGGAATACTCGCGTTCGAGCTGTTCGACCTCCTCATCCAGGTTGGCCAGTCGCTTCTTGCTGGCCTCGTCGGACTCTTTCTTGAGCGCCTCGCGCTCGATCTTGAGCTGGATCAGGCGTCGCTCGAGGCGGTCCATCGACTCGGGCTTGGAATCGATCTCCATGCGGATGCGACTAGCCGCCTCGTCGATCAGGTCGATTGCCTTGTCAGGTAGCTGCCGATCGGTGATGTAGCGCTGCGAGAGCTGGGCGGCGGCAACGATGGCCGGGTCACCGATCTCGATGCCGTGGTGGACCTCGTAGCGCTCCTTCAGGCCGCGCAGGATCGCGATGGTGTCCTCGATACTCGGTTCGTCAACCAGCACCTTCTGAAAGCGACGCTCGAGCGCGGCGTCCTTCTCGATGTTCTGGCGGTACTCGTCGAGCGTGGTCGCGCCGATGCAGTGCAGCTCACCGCGTGCCAGCGCGGGCTTGAGCATGTTGCCGGCATCCATGGAGCCCTCGGCCTTGCCGGCGCCGACCATGGTGTGGATTTCGTCGATGAACAGGATCACCCGGCCCTCGGCCTTGGAGATGTCGTTGAGCACGCCTTTCAGGCGCTCCTCGAAGTCGCCGCGGAACTTGGCCCCTGCGAGCAGCGTGCCCATGTCGAGGGACAGGACTCGCTTGTCCTTGAGCCCCTCGGGCACCTCACCGTTGACGATGCGTTGCGCCAAGCCCTCGACGATGGCGGTCTTGCCCACGCCGGGCTCGCCAATCAGCACCGGGTTGTTCTTGGTGCGACGCTGCAACACCTGGATGGCACGACGGATCTCCTCGTCGCGGCCGATCACCGGGTCGAGCTTGCCCTGCTCGGCGCGCTCGGTCAGATCCATGGTGTATTTCTCGAGGGCCTGGCGAGCGTCCTCGGCATTCGGGTCGTCGACCGACTGGCCGCCACGGAGCTTGTCGATCGCCTGCTCAATCGCGCCCTTGGAGGCGCCGGCACGACGCAGCGTCTCGCCCAGCTCACTCTTGTCCTCGATCACCGCCAGCACGAACAGCTCGCTGGAGATGTACTGGTCACTGCGCTTCTGCGCGAGCTTGTCAGTGACATTGAGCAGGCGCGAGAGATCGTTGGAGATGTGCACCTCACCGGCCTCGCCACCGGAGACGGCGGGCTGCCGGTCGAGCATATCGCCTAGCTGCGAGCGCAGCAGGTTGACGTTGATGTCGGATTGCGTCAGCAGGTGGCGTACCGTGCCGCCTTCCTGGTCGAGCAGCGCCACCATCAGGTGGACCGGCTCGATGAATTGATGCTCCTGGCCAACGGCCAGCGACTGGGCGTCGGCCAGCGCCATCTGGAACTTCGCGGTCAGCTTGTCCATTCGCATGATATGAATTACCTCGGATTGTCGGTTCGTCCGGGCGAGGCGACGTTTCGATCGGTCTGATCCTGGCTGCGCCCTGCCCGCGGGATGTCATGAATGTTGGTCATGATCCGTTTCGATTCAAGGCCGATACAGCTGGACGCCCGCGGATGACATTCCCGAGTAATTTGATTAGTATTTTTTATCTAGCATTCAACCGAATTGGTGATTCCCATGGAACAGACGCATTTCAACGAGAAGTACCCGGTCTACGAGGGTCGCATCGACAAGAACGAGACGACCGCGCAGAACAGTGCCGAGGTGCTCGAACGTCTGAAGCGCGATATCGAGGCGGACAAGCGCACCAAGCACATCGGTGACTTCGACCATCTCGCCCACACCCGGGATCTGGGCGGCGAGGTGGCCGAGGGCATCATCGGGGCGGGGCATGTGGTGTTCTGTTTTGGTCTCAAGCTACCCAACGCCCGCGTGATGGCGGTGCGTCCGCGTTCGATTGGCGTGACCGAGTTCGACGATCACTTCATCGTCAACTTTCTCGAGCCGCCGATGCCGATGGCCACCGAAGCGATGGAGAAGTGGGTCAAGGCACTGCGCGACGCCTGACCGGCGATTCCTCGACGGCCGTCGGCGGCGCATCGAGTAGCCGGGCACTTTCCTCCGCCCAGCGAAGCAGCTCAAGGCGACCGTCATGCCGCTCGACCAGCGCGGTGCAGTGCTCCACCCAGTCACCGCTGTTGGCGTAGGTCACGCCCGCGTGCGTATACAGGTTGGGGTGGTGGATGTGCCCGCAGATCACCACGTCCGCGCCCCGCTCCCGGGCGTGGTGGCAGGCGGCCGCCTCGAACTTGCCGATGTAGCTGCGCGCCCCGGGCACCTGCTGCTTGACCGCCCGCGCCAGCGACCAGTATCCCCGCCCACTGCGGCGTCGCCACCACGCATTGACCCGGTCCAGCCCCATCAGCAGTTCGTAGCCGAGATTGCCCAGCCCCTTGAGCAGTCGGCTGTGGCGCACCACCCCGTCGAACTCGTCACCGTGCAGCACCAGCGCCCGTCGACCGTCCGCCAACCGGCATTCCCACTCGCGCACCACTTCCACGCCGCCGATCGACAGTCCCAGGTAGTCGCGGAAGAACTCGTCGTGGTTGCCGGGCACGTAGACGATGCGGGTGCCGGTCGCCGCCATCTCCATCAGGTGCTGGAGCAGGCGGGTGTTGCCGGTCGGCCAGTTCCACCGATGACTGCGCATTTTCCAGATGTCGAACAGGTCGCCGTCAAGCACCAGCGTGTCGGTGGAAACGTGCTCGAGGAAATCCAGCAGGTACTCGACCCGCGCGGCCGGTGTACCCAGATGCACGTCCGAGACGACCACCATGCGATAGGACAGGGACATCACTGCCTCCGGAACGACGAGGTGAAGTCCCGTTATCCCGCAACCGGGTGACCAAGGCGTGTCAGTCCGATCACGATTCGACTACAACCGTCAGTGCTGCCGGACGGCCAGGGCTGTGACGGTGGTGATGATCACCACCATGCCGAGCCACTGCAACGGCGCCAATCCCTGGCCGAGGACCGCGAGACCGAACAGCGAGGCGGTGACCGGCTCGACCGCCGCCACCAGGGCCACGGCAACCGGCTTGGCCCGCCTCAGGCCGAGCACGTAGAACACGAATGAAATCCCGGCGCCGAACAGCCCCAGCAACAGGAACAGGTGGGCCTCGTCGGACAGCGAAGCGGCCACGATCTTGCCCGGATCGACCAGCGGTGCCATGACCAGCATAAACACTAGGAAGGCCACAGCGAGGACCTCCACCGGCGAGGTGTGCAGCGCTGCATTCCGAAAGCCGAACAGGAACACGGCGTAGGAGACGCCGGCGGCGATTCCCGCGGCCACCCCGGCGAAGGACAGCCCCGCCAGATTCTCGCCGCCGACAAGCTGCGTGAGCAACGCCACGCCCAGCAGGACCGCGCCGATCGCCACCACGAACCCCGGGTTGAGTCGCACCGAGCCCGCCGCCACGGAGACCAGGCAGACGTAGATAGGAGCGGTATACATGAGTGTCACCGCCACGGCGACGTTGGCCTGCGAGATAGCAAGGAAATAGAAGATGAAATTGCCGGCGACCCCGAGGCCCGCCAGCGCGGACCAGAGGATGGCACGTCGCCCCGGGAAGGGAATGACGGCGAATCGCGCCAACCACCAGGCGGCGAAACAGGCAAAGCCGACCACGCCGCGATAGAAGGACACGACCAGCGGGTCCCAGCCACGCTCGATTAGAATGGCGGCGATCCCGCCGGATACGCCCCAGAGAAGGGCGGCAAGCATGACCAGCACGATGCCCATAAACACCCTCCTCCGACCGGGGGCCGACCCCGAGGCCGGTAGACGCATGAGCCAAGTAAAACGGCCCGCGTTTCAACAACCGTAGCAGGAAGGTGCCCGCAATGCGTTGCGGATCAGAGTCTTATCGCTCGCGCAGATCCGCGTGTCGGCTCACGAGCCGGTCGAGGAAGAGAATGCCGTCGAGGTGATCTATCTCGTGCTGGGCGATGCGCGCCTCGAAACCCTTCATCTTGAAGGTCACGGTTTTGCCGTCGATGTCCTGCGCGGTCAGTTCGATGGTCTCGGCACGGATCACCTTGCCGGTGTAGTCAGGGATCGACAGACACCCCTCGCGCCCGACGGCAAAGCCCTTCCAGTTGGTGATCGCCGGGTTCACCAGCACCAACGGGCCATTGTTGTCGACCGGGCGTTTCGCGCGCGTGGCATCCACCAGGCAAAGGCGTTGCATCCGCCCGACCTGTGGCGCGGCGATGCCCACGGCCGAGGGGCCCTGCTCGGCGGTGTGCAGCAGGTGTTCGGCGAACTCGCGCAGCTCGGGATCGAATTGCTCGACCGGCTCGCAGACCGTTTTCAGGCGCTCGTCCGGATAAGTCAGGATCGGCAGTGGCTCCACGCTCAACCCCGCATGGTCTCGATCGGGGTGACGCGCACGGTCAGCCCCTGGTGGGCGAAGCGCGCCACGCACTGCTCGATCGGCTCGATGCCCTGACTGCTCTCGCCGTCGATCTGCATGATGTAGATCGGCTTGTCGCTCGAGCCGCCCACGTCCGAGCGCAGGTCGAGGATGTTCATGCCGGCCTCGAGCAGCGCGGCGGTCACCTCACTGACAATGCCGCTGCGATCGGCGCTGTGCACGATCACCGACACGTCCGGCTCGCGGTGCTGGTGGAGGGCCGCGTCGATCTCGTCGACGTGCAGCTTGAGGCCGAAATCGGCCCGGGTGGATTCGAGCAGACCGGCCACCTCGTCGGAACTGCCCGCGCCACGCACCATCATCATGATCGCGAACTGGTTGCCCAGCCGCATCATCGCCGTCTCGCCCAGCTCGGCGCCCACGCCGAACAGCACCCGGGTGACATGGGCGACGATGCCGGGTCGATCCGCCCCGACCAGGGTCAGCAAAAGCCAGGGTTGCGTCATTGGGTCGTCCTCTTGTCAGTCGGTTTCGCGCCAGATCAGGGTGGCCATCCGGCCGGTCTCGCCCTGATCGCGACGATAGGAATAGAACAGGTCAGGCTGGGCGAAGGTATCGCGTTCACCCCCGAACACCCGGGTGATCCCCTGCCGGCGCAACCGGGAACGGGCCAGGGCGAACAGGTCGGCGTGGTACTTGCCGGCCTCGGCCGCGCCTCGAAAGGCGGAGGCATCAGCCGGGTATTCCCGCATGAACGCCTCGCGCACCTCCTCGCCGACCTCGAAATGTGCCGGGCCGATCGCCGGGCCCAGCCAGGCCATCAACTCGTCGCCGGCCACCGAGAAGCGATCCACGGTGTGCTCGATCACACCGGCGGCCAGCCCCCGCCAGCCGGCGTGGGCGATGGCCACCTCGCTGCCATCGTGACTGGCGAGCGTCACCGAAAGGCAGTCGGCGGTCAGCACCGCCAGCACCTCGCCGGGGCGATCGGTGTAGGCGGCATCGCCCTCCGGGCGATCCGCGGGCACGTCCGGGCCGACCACCGTAATGCCGTGCGTCTGGTGCAACCAGCGGGGCGACTCGGGCAATGCCAGCATCTCGGCCAGGTCGGCACGGTTGGCCGAAACGGCCTGCGCCTCGTCACCGACGTGGGTCGCCAGGTTGAAGCCATCGAACGGCGGGCGGCTGTGCCCCCCGATCCGGGTGGTCACACCGGCGCGCACGCCGCCCGGCGTCGGCCAGGTGGCCTCGATGAAGCGACTGCCCTCGGGGGCGTCAGTCGGGATCCGTGACATAGATAACCTCGGCCTCTCCTTCGTCGTTGCCGTCGCGATAATCGCGCAACAGTTCGATCAATTCGTCCATATCATCCGGCATCGGCGCCTCGAGCGACAGCGTCTCGCCGGTTTCCGGGTGCGTCAGCGTCAGACGCCGCGCATGCAACGCTTGGCGGCCGAACTCGCGCAGCGCCTCGACCAGCATGTCCTCGGCACCCGGTGGCAGGCGCGGGCGCCCGCCATAGACCGGATCGCCGACGATCGGGTGGCGGATGTGCGCCATGTGCACTCGGATCTGGTGGGTACGCCCGGTCTCGAGCTTGACGCGCAACCAGGTGTGCTCTCCGAACTGCTCGACCACCCGGTAGTGGGTCACCGCCGGCTTACCCTGAGCCACGACCGCCTGGCGCTGCCGATCGCGCGCATGACGCCCGATCGGCTCGTCCACCGTGCCGCCGGCGATCAGGTGGCCGACGACCACCGCGTCGTATTCCCGGCCGATGCGCCGTTCGGCCAGGTCGGCGACCAGCGCCTGGTAGGCCGCCTGGGTCTTGCCCACCACCAGCAGCCCGCTGGTCTGCTTGTCCAGCCGATGCACCACCCCGGCACGGGGCAGCAGGGCCAGATCAGGGTCGTGGTGAAGCAGCGCGTTGACCAGCGTACCATCCGGATTGCCGGCCCCGGGATGGACCACCAGGTCGACCGGCTTGTTGACCACCAGCAGGTGCTCGTCCTCGAAGACGATCTCCAACGGGATGGGCTGGGGGCGGTCTTCGCTCTGCTGCTCCAACTCGGCGTGCAGCGCGAGGGTCTCGCCGCCCAGCACCGTATCACGCGGACGCACCGACCCGCCGTCCACCGTCACCTGGCCGCCCTTGATCCACTCCTGGATTCGACTGCGGGAAAAGTCCGGCCACAACCGCGCCGCCGCCTGGTCGAGACGCATGCCCGCCAGCTCGGCCGGAATCGACAAATCGCGTTGTACATCCATCAGTCAGGAATCAGCCTTGCAACAACGATGGATCACCCCGTGAGGACGTCCATCGAGACACGAAAACGGCGGGTGGAAACCCGCCATGAGATTGGTTGGTTTTTAGCATCTGATCTGCGAAGATTATCCGCTAACGCCCGCTCCATCAACGCGCTCTGCCGCGCGTCCGTGGCGACCGGCGTCCACTCACCACTGCCAGCGGCTTCTCACTCCTGACCATGATCCAGCATCGCGACCGTAACCGTCCGGCCCAACGCCGCTCTTTTCCCCGGCATCTCGCCCGCGCGGCCCTGATCGCCGGCATGGTCACCTTCGCCAGTGGCTGCTCCTGGTTCTCGAAGGCCGACGACGATCGCGTCGATCTCTCCGACCCCACCGCCTCGGCCGGCCAGCTCTACCAGGAAGCCAACGAGGCAATGCGTCGAGCCGACTACGACACGGCGATCAAGAAATACGAAACGCTCGAAGGCCGCTATCCCTTCGGCGCCTACACAGAACAGGCGCAGCTGGAAGTGGCCTACGCCTACTACAAGTACGACGAGCCGGATTCGGCGATCGCCGCCGCGGACCGCTACATGCAGTTGCACCCGCGTGGTGAAAATGTGGCCTATGCCCTGTATCTCAAGGGGTTGGCCAACATGAGTCGCGGGGATTCGCTGATCAACAAGATCGCACCTCCGGATCTCTCCAAGCGCGATCAGTCGGTCCTCGAAGCGGCCTTCAGGTCGTTCTCGCGGTTGGTCGAGCAATACCCCGACAGCCAGTACGTCGACGATGCCAGTCGCCGGCTGATCGAGGTGCGCAACGCCCTCGCCAAGCACGAGGTACAGGTTGCCGACTACTACATGCGCCGAGGCGCGTGGCTGGCGGCGGCCAACCGGGCCCAGTCGGCACTCGACATGTATGACGGCTCCACCTCGACCATCCCGGCACTCAAACTCCTGATCCGTGCCTACGACAAGCTGGGACTGGAGAAAGAAAAACAGGACGCCGAACAGATCCTCGAGGCGACGCGTCAGGCCAACGCCAAGGAATCCTGAATCGCCTGATCCGTGTCCGCCGGGTCTTCGGCGAGACCGACAAGGACGGGTCGGTGGCTTTGCCATCGGCCCGTTTTTTTGTGCCCAAAGGGAAATCCTGCACGATCTGGGGGGTGCCTCTGCGGGATCGCCAAGGGGGCGAGTCGCGTCGCATCACGCATCTTGCCTACGCGGCTGATATGCTCGAAGGCATGCATCGGTGTCGGCACCAGCTGATCCGACGTCCCTGAATTCTGACGTTACGGACGGAAAACCCGTCTACTGGAGGCATGACCGTGATCACCAAGACCCTCGCATTCAGCCTGCTCCTGCTCGGCTCCGTCGGCGTGGCCAGCGCCGACTACGCCGACGGCATGCGCTACTACGAGCAGCAGCAATACCGCCAGGCCCTTCAGGAATTCGATCAAGCTGCCCGGAGCGGCGATGCCGATGCCCAGTACATGCTCGGGCGGCTTAATCAGGCCGGCAACGGCACCACCCAAAATTTCGTGGAGGCCCACAAGTGGTACAACCTGGCGGCCTCCCACGGTCACCGCCATGCCGGCGAGGCACGCGATTCGCTGGCCGAACGCATGACGACCGCGCAGATCGCCAACGCACAGCAGGCGGCGCGCAACTGGGGACCGGAAAAGCAATCCTCTTCGCAATCGCAAACCGACCGCGAAACCCTTTCGGACCGGGAGCGCGTCACCGAGGTGCAGCGGGAACTCAACCGGCTCGGCTACGATGCCGGTCCGGTGGATGGCGTCATGGGCAACCGGACCAGCAACGCGATCTATCAGTACCAGGTCGACAAGGACATCGCGCGGGACGGCCGCGCGTCGAGCGCGGTGCTCGAACGCCTGCGCCAGACACAGAAGGAGGAGCGGGCCACGTCCACCGAGTCGCAATCGACCTCGCAGGCTCGAGTCGCGCTGCGCGACGACTTCGGCGACGGAGATTACCGACGCAATCCTTCCTGGACGGTGATCAGCGGCGACTTCGAGGTCGACCAAAACGGATTGCACAGCGTCGTGGATACCCAGCAGGAAGCCGGTAACGCAGCGCGCGGCCTCAGCTCCGATCGACCGGAGGAAGTGGGGCTGGCCGTGCTGGGAATGATCCTCGAACAGCGACGCAATGGCGGACAAGACCAGCCGGCCACCCCCGCGGAGCCAGCACAGATCTTCGTCAATACCCCGGTCGACAACGCCTTCCGGATGGAGGTGGAACTCGCTTCCAGCCAACGGGCCGGCAGCGTGGAGCTGGGCTTGTTTCAGGGCAACCGGCCCAATGGAACCGGCTACCGCCTGGTCTATTCCGCTGACTCACAGCCGACACTCCGCCTGATCCGGCAGATTTCCGGGAACGCCGAGACGGTGGATCAGT
Organism: Guyparkeria sp.; assembly: GCA_046261775.1. Taxonomy (GTDB): domain Bacteria; phylum Pseudomonadota; class Gammaproteobacteria; order Halothiobacillales; family Halothiobacillaceae; genus Guyparkeria. The sequence continues at coordinate 2,014 of JBHEOB010000018.1, read as the reverse complement.
ACAACGGCAGCCTCGATCTGGAGGACAACCGGTTCCACCGCATCGTCTGGGTCCGTGACGAGGACGGGCGGATGGAGGTTCGCGTGGACGAACGGCGCCTGCTGCGAGCGCAGGATAACGGCCTGCGCGACCCCTTCCAGGGCTTCACGCTGACGAACCGGGGTGGCGACTTCACCCTCGGCCGGATCCGGATCGAGGAATAGCCACCGACAACACCACGACCCCGGCGAGGTGCCGGCAGGAGGGGGGCAAGAGGCTGCAATATCGAGCACGGGCAACCGGGACCGGCTTGCCAGCGGCACGCGCAGTCCGGCAACCACCGGGCGACAAGAGGCCAAATGTGAGGCCGGAGCACCTTGCCGGACCAGAGAATGGGCATGGGATTCCTGCCGACCTGCGCGCCTTTCACCCGGTCGTTTCAGGGGCTGACCGATAGCCCGGCGGTTCGCACTCTTCCAACCCTCCCTTGCCCGCAACCACATCGCCGCAACGCCGCAAAGCCGCGTCCGATCAAGCCCGAAAAAAGCGGCAGACACAGCAAAGCCCCGCTCGATGGCGGGGCTTTCGGGGTGTCCGGCTCGAGGCCGGCACGAGGCCGGATCAGCGCTTGGAGAACTGAACCGAGCGACGTGCCTTGCGCAGACCGACCTTCTTTCGCTCGACTTTACGAGCATCACGGGTCACGAAACCGGCTTCACGCAGCTTCGGACGATGCGCTTCGTCAAAGTCCATCAACGCACGGGTCAGACCGTGACGAACCGCACCGGCTTGGCCGCTCGGGCCACCGCCGGCGACAGTCGCGACAACGTCGAACTTCTCGCTCACTTCCAGCAGCTCCAGCGGCTGGCGAACGACCATCTGCGCGGTTTCGCGACCGAAGAAGTCTTCGATGCTCTTGCCGTTGATGGTGATGTTGCCGGTACCCGGACGCAGGAAGACCCGTGCAGAGGATCTCTTGCGACGACCGGTTCCGTAATTCTGTGTCATTGCCATGAGTAGTCTCTCTTAGATCTCGAGCGGCTGGGGCTGTTGCGCCTGATGATTGTGCTCGGCGTTGGCGTAGACCTTGAGCTTCGTATACATCTGACGACCGAGCGCATTCTTCGGCAGCATTCCCTTGACGGCCAGCTCGATGACGCGCTCCGGGGAACGCTCCATCAGCTTTTCGAAGGTGAAGTGCTTCATGTTGCCGATGAACCCGGTATGGAAGTGATACATCTTGTCGTTGGCCTTGTTGCCAGTGACTTTGATGTCCTTCGCATTAACGATAACGATGTAGTCACCGGTATCGACGTGCGGGGTAAACTCGGCCTTGTGCTTGCCACGCAGGCGGCGAGCGACCTCGGTAGCCAGGCGACCCAGCGTTTTGCCGGATGCATCGATGACGTACCAGTCGCGTTTGACCTCGGCCGGCTTGGCGGAATAGGTTTTCATGGATCGACAGCTCCCAAACCAGAAGCGATTCATTGATTTCAAGAGGGCGCGAAGTCTACCCGAAGGCACCGCACCCCGCAAGGCCGATTTTCTAACCGGCCCCGAACGTGGAGAACCGCGGAGTATAAAGCGCAACGGCGCGGAAAGCGAAGGACTTTCCGCGCCGAATGGCAGTCAGGTGACCGCCGCGCGTATCGCAGACAAAAAAATGCCGGCAGAAGCCGGCAACAACAAGAACCACCAAAGGAGGATAAGCAATTCACGGTATCAAGATATACTAATGTTCCGCGGGGCGTCAACTCCCTCGAGAAATTTATTTCCACCCCCGCCCTGCTCGACCCTGTTGCGTCGACATGTCGGCGACCACGCCGCCTTGACCGGCCACCCGGCCCGCTGCACTCTTCCGACATGAACTCCCCTGATTCCACCGCGCACGCGCCCACGCAGACGAAAACGCTCGACGAGGCGATCCGCTCGGATGCGCTCGACTGCGTCATGTGCGGCATCTGCGTACCGCACTGCCCCACTTTCTCGCTGACCGACAACGAGGCCGACGGCCCTCGCGGGCGGATCAGCCTGT
>JBHEOB010000017.1:0-28839 GCA_046261775.1 Guyparkeria sp. | reverse complement strand
ATGTCCGTGGTTGCCAGGCGTTTTAATTCGTTTTCCATGTGTACGCGATCGGTAATGTCCTTGCCGATGGAGACGTAGCCGGTCAAATCGCCGTGTTCGTCCTTGACGGGGGTGATCGTCTGTTCCATGTGGATCAGGTCACCGTTCTGTTGCCTGTCGATGAAGGTGTCCCGGAAGATTTCGCCGCGCTCGAGTGTGTCCCATAGCCGCTGGTAGAAGCCGCGGTCGTGCAGGCCCGACTGAAGCATGCTGGGGTTTCTGCCGCGCGCCTCGGTGCGGCTGTAGCCGGTGTGCTCCTCGAAGGCTCGATTCACATCGAGAATACGATTGCTCCGATCGGTGATCACCACGTTATCGCTGCTGGCATCGAGCGCGTAGACCAGCATCTCGCGACGTGCGTATTCGCGTGTTTCGATCGTGATATCGCGCTGGATGGAAACAAAGTGCGTCACGACGCCGGCATCGTCGCGTACTGGCGAGATGCTCCATTCGACGTCGTAGGCCGTGCCGTTCTTGCGGTAGTTCACGGTTTGGGCCGAAAAGCGCTCGCCGGCATTGAGTGCTTTCTTCAGTCGATCGAGTATCGGGCGGCTGGTTGCCTCGCCCTGAAACAGGCGGGGTGTCTCGCCTAGGATTTCCTCGAGGCGGTAGCCGGTCATCTCGAGGAAAGCGGCGTTGGCATAGACGATTTTCGGCCCGGGACCGCCCAGCGCAGCGGTGGTGATCAAGACCGCGTCAAACGACTGCTCCACGGCAGCCCGGAGCAGTCTCAAGTCCTGTTGATCATGCATTGCTGGCCATCACTTGATTCATGAATAGAGGTCCGGGCGGTCATCGAGGCGGTTGATCGTCGAGTGTGTCGACGTCCTTGCCGCTATCGTTCGCCTGCAGCAGGGGCGCCCCCAAAACCGAATGGGAAGAAACCGGAACGAGAAAATCCCGCGAAACTGCCGAACGAACGCTTGCTAGCTTATGTAACCTGCCTACCGATTACCACAGCAGCTAAGCGTTGACCTTGCGAGTAAGCCAACTTATTCGCCACGGGACACTTACTCATACCGAATCTCGACGATTTCCCACGACAGGTGCCCTCTGTCCTCGCCGGCGGGAAGACGCAGTACATCGCCAGGGCGTCTCCCGATCAGCTTGCGTGCCACCGGCGAGTCGATGCTGATCCAGCCTCGGGAGGGATCGATCTCGTCCGGTCCGACCAGGCGCAGGATGCGTTCGTGCCCCTCGGTCTCGCATTCCATCTCGACGAAGGCGGCGAAGTAGACCTTGTCGGTGTCGTCCGGGGCGCGGTCGACAACCTTGAGGTTGGGTAGGCGCTTTTGCAGGTAGCGGATGCGCCGGTCGATCTCCCGCAGGCGTTTTTTGCCATAGATGTATTCGGCATTCTCGGATCGATCGCCCAGCGCGGCGGCCTCGGAGACCGCCTGGACGGTTTCGCGACGCTCGACGCGCCAGAGACGATCCAGTTCCGCCTCCAAATTCTGGAAACCGGGCCGGGTGATGATCGGCGTGCTCATTTATCGCCGGGGGCCGGGGTTTTCTCCAGGGTCTTCTGGATGGCGCTGACCGCGTGGGCAAGGTCGCGCAAGCGGTTGTCTCTGATCTCGCCGCCGGCCGCGCCCGGATGCCCGCCACCACCGAAGTATCGCGCCGAAATCTCGCCGGCATTCACACCGGGGTTGGCGCGCAGGGACAGCCGGCCGTTGCCGCGGATGCCCATTGCCATGTCGATCTGACCGCGCACTTCCATCATGTCCATGATCACGCCGCGCCACACGTCGTGCGGCCAGTTGAAGAACACGCCCGTACGCACGCCGTCGATCTCGAGCACCGGCACGAATGCCTCGTCGAGCACCGAGGCCGACAACATGTGGTACTTGTCGTTGAGCGGCAGGTTTTCGTCGTTGAAGATACGCTTTTCCACCCGGCCCTTGAGGAAGGACTTGCGCACGTCGAACAGTTGGCGCTCGAATACCTCGAGCGATTCGTCGGACTCGTGCGAGCGGAAGAACCCCTCTATCACGTGGAAGCGGTAGGCGCGCTTGAGGTCCTTGAGCGGCGGGGCGAGGTGATCGTCCTGCATTACCAGGCCGATGAGATAGATGGCGCGACGAAAATCGTCGTGATCGCGCAGCCAGCGATCGCCCACGTCGATGAATTCGGCACGCTGGCGCATCAGCTCGCGCTTGGCCTCGTCGAGCTGGTCGGCTACCGCCTCAAAGGTCAGCAGGCTCGCGCAACGCTCGGTGTCGAGGTAGTACCAGTCGAAGGCTGCCGCGCAGTCGGCACCGGTGGCGTGGTGATCGAGCAGTTGCAGCTCGACCGGCACCTTCATCTTGCCGATCCGCTTGTCGAGTGCCTTGGCCTGATCGAGGGTCAGGTTCAGATCCGTGATCAGCAGGCCCGCCGGCTCGCCGGCCTTGTTGATGCGCGCGACGATCTCGTCGAGGCGAACGTTGATGTCACGGTAATCGGCGTTGAAGAAGTGGCAGCGCTGGTCGGTCTGGTCGAGCATGTACTGCGCGCCGTACCCGTCTAGATCGGTGTGCGACAGGTGATAGAGCCAGCCTTCGGGACGGATGATGTTCGGTGTGCTCATGGGTGCTCGCTGACAGTGACCGCCGGTAGTGACGGCCGGGAATGAAAAGATACGTCGAAGGTGTTGTTTGCCGGGTAAAACTCAGGCGTTTCCGGCAAACAGGTTATTGACGGCGCCAGGTTGTTCCCTGTGGACCGTCCTCGAGGGTGATGCCGTTGTCCAGCAACAGGTCGCGGATGCGATCGGATTCCTCGAAATTGCGCGAGGCGCGGGCCTCGGCGCGCTGAGCGATCATCTGGTTGATGTCGGCAGCGTCGAGCGTGTCCTCGCGATCGCCCTGGGCACTCCAGTGCAGGAACGCGTCCGGATCGAGCTGGCCCAGGTTGAGGATGGCGCCCATGGCGTTGATCGTGGCGGCATGCGGTGCGGCGGCCTCCCTGTCATCCTCGCCGATCTTGTGCACGAGGCTCAGTTGTTCGTGGATCAGCGCGATGGCCTTGGGCGTGTTGAAGTCGTCGTCCATGGCGTCATGGAAGGCATCCATCACCTCGGCGATCGGCTCGGCGTTCGCCGGTACCTTTTTCAGCGCGCTGTACCACCGCGACAGGCTCGCTTGGGCGGCATCCAGATGCTGATCCGAGTAGTTGAGCGGGCTGCGATAGTGGCTCGAGAGGATGAACAGGCGCACGACTTCCGGGTGATAGCGCTGGGTCACCTCCTCGATGGTGAAGAAGTTGCCCAGTGATTTGGACATCTTCTCGTCGTCGACTCGGACGAAGCCGTTGTGCATCCAGTAATTGACGAAGTGGCAGCCGGTGGCGCACTCGCTCTGGGCGATCTCGTTTTCGTGGTGCGGGAACATCAGGTCGTGGCCGCCGCCGTGGATGTCGAAGGTGGTGCCGAGTGCCTCGGTGGACATCGCCGAGCACTCTATGTGCCAGCCGGGCCGGCCCGGACCAAAAGAGGCTTCCCACTTCGGCTCGCCGGGCTTGGCGTGCTTCCAAAGCACGAAATCGAGCGGATCGTCCTTGGCCTCGTCGACCGCGACGCGGGCCCCGGCGCGCAGGTCGTCCGGGTCGCGCCCGGAAAGGGAGCCGTAGCGCGCGAAGGTCGAGACATCGAAATAGACGTCGCCGTTGTCGGCACGATAGGCATTGCCGCGTTTGATCAGCGTCTCGATCATCGCGATCATCTCGTCGACGTTTTCGGTGGCGCGCGGTTGTGAGGTTGGCGGCAGGCAGCCGAGCGCCTCGGCGTCGCGGTGCATCAACTCGATGAAGCGCCCGGTCAGCGATTCGATGTCCTCGGCGTTCTCGGCGGCACGCGCGATGATCTTGTCGTCGATGTCGGTGATGTTGCGGATGTAGTTGACGTCGAAACCACGCTCCTTGAGATATCGCACCACCATGTCGAAGACCACAAGCACCCGGGCATGACCGATGTGACAGCGGTCGTAGACCGTCATCCCGCAGACATAGATCCCGACATGGCCGGGTCGGATCGGGTTGAACTCGCGCTTGGCGCGGGCGGCGCTGTCATAGATTGTGAGCATGTTGGCTACGATTCCGGGTCGAAGGTCGTTAGACTGTTCAGCGTTCGAAATGGGATGCCCGTCGGCGAGAACCTGCCGACGAGCAAACCGCTAGTTTACCGGTCCCAACAGACGAGATAAAACGCATGAGTGACATCAAGAGCAAGATTCGCTTCTCCACCCGCCTGGGCGATATCGAAATCGGCCTTTACGACGACAAGGCACCCAAGACGGTGGAAAACATCCTTGCCTATGTCGATTCGGGCCATTTCGCCGGCACCATCTTCCATCGCGTGATTCCGGGGTTTGTTGTCCAGGGCGGCGGACTGACGCCGGACATGGAGCAAAAATCGACCCGGGCACCGATCGAGAACGAGGCCAACAACGGGCTGAAGAACAAGCGTGGCACGCTCTCGATGGCGCGCACCCCGGACCCGCACTCGGCCACCAGCCAGTTCTTCATCAACCTGGCCGACAATGCCTTTCTCGACTTTTCGGGTGAGACCCCGCAGGGATGGGGCTACGCGGTGTTCGGTGAGGTGGTCAGCGGCATGGACGTGGTCGACAAGATGGCCACCCTGCAGACCGGGTCTCGACACGGCCACCAGGACGTTCCCGCCGACGACGTCATGATCGACAGGGCCGAGCGCATCGACTGATCGACGCGACACGGTCGACCACCCCGACTGACCATTCGACCGACCTTTCTGGGAGACGCGCAAGGTCATGGCCGAAACGCTGATCATTGCTGACCTGCATCTGGCGCAGCCCGAGCCCCGTACGCTCGATCTGCTCGAAGCCTTTCTCGAACGGGCCGGGCAGGCCGAGGCGGTCTATCTCCTCGGTGATCTGTTCGACTACTGGATCGGCGACGACCAGCCGATCGACCCGGCGATTGCCGACCGCCTCGAACGATTCGCCGACCTGCCGGGGGCGGTGACCTTCCAGCCGGGCAACCGGGACTTTCTGGTCGGCAACGCATTGCTGGAACGTCTGGGCGCGAAACGTCTGCCCGACCAGTACGTGCTGGAAAAGGGGGGACGTCGATGGCTGCTGACCCACGGCGACGAGCTCTGCATCGATGATGCCGCCTACCAGGCGATGCGAGCGCAACTGCGCGACCCGGCCTTCATACGGGATTTTCTCACTCGCTCCCTGCCCGAACGCATCGCGATTGCCGAGGACCTGCGCAACAAGAGCCGCACCGCCTCGTCAAGCAAGCCCGAGGACATCATGGACGTGAATGCCGCCGCCGTTGACGAGATCCTCGAGCGCACCGGTGCCGATGGTCTGATCCACGGACATACCCATCGTCCCGCCATCCATCGTCTTGCCGACGGTCGCCCAAGGGTGGTGACCGGGGATTGGGGCGAGGCCGGCTGGCTGGTCTCGCTCGAGAAAGACGGTCTCGCACTGGAACGGTTCACGCCGGAATCGAGGCAGGTCGTCGCGACCTGGCCGCCAGGTAAGGAGGGGTCCGCATGAACCTGCCGTTCAACCTGCCGATGACGTTGACCTGGATACGTATCGCGGCCATCCCGCTGATGGTCGTCGTGTTTCTGTTCACCCCGGCCGAGTTCGCCCGTCCGGCGGCCGCCTGGATCTTTGGCCTGGCCTCGCTGACCGACTTCCTTGACGGTTATCTCGCCCGACGCTGGAACCAGCAATCGGCTTTCGGCGCCTTTCTCGACCCGGTGGCGGACAAGCTGATCGTGGTGGTGGCCCTGGTTCTGCTGGTGTATAGCGACGGCGACCTGCCGATCGTGATCGCGACCGCGGTCATTATCGGGCGCGAGGTGTTCGTCTCGGCGTTGCGCGAGTGGATGGCCGGCCAGGGCATCAGCGCCGCGGTCAAGGTCTCCTCGCTGGGCAAGGTCAAGACCACGGCACAGATGTTCGCCATCCTGTTCCTCCTTTACTACTTCCCCCTGTTCGGCCTGATCGACGTGTACCTGATCGGTTACGGGCTGCTGATGATCGCCGCGCTGCTGACGTTCATTTCCGGCGCTCAATATGCCCGTGCCGCGATCACTGCCGTCGGTCGAGCCGAGGCCCAGGCGAGGGAGCACTGATATCCTCATGGCGGCTATCCCGCGCGCGCTGATACGCGCTGTGCGACTGCTGTTTCATCTGGTCGGTGGCGTCTGGCTGGTGGGTCGACTCGCCCGGATGGACGAGGAGACCCGCCTCGAGCGCGTCCGAGGATGGATGGATGCATCCGCCCGGTTGCTCGGGGTACGCGTGCGCGTCACGGGAATGGAACGGCTTGCCGAACTGCCTGACGAGGGTGGCCTGTGGTTGCCGAATCACGTCAGTTGGCTGGATATCCCGTTGCTGGGTGGGCTGCGTGACGGGACGGTGTTTTTGGCCAAGAGCGAGATTCGTCGCTGGCCGGTTATCGGCCGGATGGCCCGATTGGCCGGCACCGAGTTCATCGAACGCGGGCGCGGCAGCGAGGCGGCCGGGGAGGCGGTCGAGAGGGGGCTCGTGCAGGGGCGGCAGATGGTCGTGTTTGCCGAAGGCACGACCACCGACGGCCACACGGTCCGACGATTTCATGCCCGTTTGCTGGGTCCGGCGGTTCGCATGCAGCGTCCGGTGGTACCAGTCGCGCTGCGCTACTTTGATGCCAGCGGAGAGCGCAGCACCGCGCCGGCCTTCATCGACAACGAAAGTCTCTGGCCATCACTGTGGCGCGTGCTTTCTGCCAAGGGACTCGAGGCCCGCATCGACGTGCTCGAGCCGATTTCCCCCGGGGCGGAGGACACCCGCGGTGAGATCGCGAGACGCGCCCGTCACGCGGTCGCCTCGCACGTCGCGCACGAGGCCCAGGGGTAGGGTCCCGGCGGGAACCGGTTATCGGGTGAGTCGAGCCCGGACTGAGCTCGTTCTCGACTCGATCACGCCTGGCGGGGGTCGAGCCTCGGCTGCTCTCAGTTCCCCATCACGCCGCGCATAAGCTGCCGCAGATCGATCGGGTTGCTCGGTAGGTCGAAACGCTCATCCGGCTGGATATCGCCGGAGATCGACTCGAGGCGATAGTCATCCCCAAAGCGCAATACCGCCAGTCCCCGTCGTTCGAGCTCCCGTTGTGCCGCTTCGTGTCCGCCCACGCCGGTACCGCGGGCGATGGCGCGGGTCATCCCGTCCAGCAGTGCTTTCTGCATTTCGATGACCAATGGGGCATCGGTCAACACCGCCTCGTCGATCCGGGCGCGGTCCTCGCTGTCGACCCAGCTCACCCGGTAGCGTTCGCCCTCCACTCCGGCAATCATTTCTGCTTGACCCGTCGCTTCCAGGGCGGTGATCTGGCTGGGAACCACCGCCTCGGGCCCAAGACGGGCCATGGCGTCGTGCTGCCCGAGCAGGGCGGCCAATTGCTCGAGGTCCATTGCCACCGGCTGACCGGCCACGGTCGCCACCCCCCAGGCCCTCCCATTCAGGGCGAGCACGTGTGCGGGCCGGTTGGGTGTATCGAGGCGGCTGCGCTCGGTTGTCTGCCAACTGAACATCAGCGCGGGCATCGATCGGTCGGCCGTCTGGAAGTGGGCCTGACCGTCGGCAAGCACCGTCGAGGCAATCCCCGTGCCCAGGCCGACCAGCAACATCGAGCGGATAAGGGATTTCAAGCGCGGCTCCTGGCAATGGTCGTGAGGTGATTCGACCGTCCCGGGCGCCGGTAATTCCACGACGGTCTAACGTATCCACCGCGGGACCAGGCGGGTGTAGGCAATCAGGCCGAACAGTTCGATCAGCGACTGCAGGATGATCACCGTCACCGTCGGTTGCAGGCTGGCTGGCAATGCCAGGGCAATGGGCAGGACCATGAACGAGTTGCGGCTGCCGGCACTGAAGGCGACCGTGCGCCGCGCCGCGACCGGCAGACCACCGAGTCGTGAGGCCGCCTCCCCGATCCACGGCACGAGCGCGACGTAGAGGACGAACACCAACACCACGGACCAGAGGCCGGCCACCTGCCCGATCACTTGCGGGGCATGCGAGGCCATGATGGCGAGGAGAACGACGGCGAGCAAGGGAACCGGCAGCCAGGCCATCGCCTTGATCCAGTGTTGCATGACACGGGAACGTCGTCCGCTCAGGTCGGTCACCCAGGCCGCGGCCAGCGGAATCAGAATGATCACCACGAACGCGACGAGCAGCGAGGAGAGTTGCCAGTCGGCGCGAATATCGCCCTCGGTGAACATCCAGAGGTAGAAGGGCAGCAACAAGATCTGGACGAGCAGCAATATCGGTGTGGCGGCGATCGCGCGCGGCACGTCGGCCCGGCCCAGTTGGGAGAAGGTCACGAACCAGTCGGTACACGGAACCAGCAGCACGAGGAAAACCCCCAAGGCAAGCACCGGGTCGTCGACGAGCAAACGGGTCAGCCCCCAGACCAGGATTGGGACCAGCACGAAGTTCACCACCAGCATTACGCCAAGAAATCGCCGATCGACCAGCGCTCGCCCGACAGACTCCAAGTGGGTCTGGGTGAAGGTGACGTAAAGCAGGGCGGCAAGAAGTGGCCAGATAATCCAGTCGAGCCATCCGCCGCTGGGCGTCAGGACCAGTCCGATGACCAGACCCAACGAGATGGCGGCGAGGTAGACGACGACCTGGTATTTCTCGAGCGTGAGGGGTGTTGTCATGACGGGGTTATCGCCAAACCATGGCGACAAGGCGCTGGGTGCCGACCACGGCCACGTAGATCACGCAGGCCGTGGCGATGATCGCCGGCCCCGAGCCGACGTCGAACCAGTAGCTGGCATAGAGCCCGGCGAGGCAGAACAGCAGGCTGAATAGCCCGGACAGGATCATCATGCCGCCGAGGGTGCGGGTAAAGCGCTGGGCCAGGTAGGGCGGCAGCGTCATCAAGGCGATCACCAGCAACAGCCCGACCACCTGGATCATCATCACCACGGTTTCGGCGACCAGCAGCAGCAACATGAAGTACAGGCCGGTCACGGGAATGCCGCGGGTGCGGGCGTAGACCGGGTCGAACGAGAACGAGAGCAGGTCGCGATAGTAGTAGAGCGCCAGCGCCAGGATCACCGCGTCGATGCCGGCCATCAGCCACAGGTCGACGGTCGCGACCGTCAGGATCGACCCGAACAGGTAGGTCATCAGACCGGCCTGATAGCCGGGGGTGAGTTCGACCAGGATCAGGCCCAGCGCCATGCCCGCTGCCCAGATCACGCCGATCAGCGTGTCGGTGCGCTCTCGCTGTCTCCGGGTCAGTGCCCCGAGCAGCAGGGCCGCCGCCGCGGTGAATATGCCGGTAACCGGCAGCACGGGCAGACCGAAGAAGATCGAAGTGCCAACGCCGCCGTAGGCCGTGTGGGCGATGCCACCAGTCATGAATACCAGCCGGTTGACCACCACCAGCGCGCCGACGATGCCGGCGGCAATGCTGACCAGCACCGCGGCGATCAACGCGTGCTGAACAAAGCCCTGTTCGAGCAGTTCGAGCAGGCTCATGTGGTCTCCCGTGCGGCCTGGTGATGGGCGCGGGCCACTTGCCCCATCGGACAGTCGGCACCGTGCTGGCCGTACATCAGGGCCAGCATCTCCTCGGTGATCTCCGGTCCGTTGCCGCTGACCAGCCAGCGGTTGACCGCGAGCACCTGCGAGACCGCCTGGCGCGTGATGCCGAGATCGTGGCTGACCATCACGCGGGTGAGCGTGGCGCCGAGGTCCTCGAGGGTTTCATGGATGCAGGCCCGACCGTAGGGATCGATGTTGGAAAACGGCTCGTCGAGCAGCAGTAGTTCCGGCTCGGTGATCAGGGCGCGCGCGATCAGCACACGCTGGCGCTGGCCACCCGAAAGCGCCCCGAACGGGCGTTGAGCCAGATCCAGTATGCCGGTGCGCTCCAGTGCTCGGCGGGCACGCTCCCGCTCGTCGGCGTGAAAGCCCGGGCCGTGTCGGCGACCGTGCGGCAGGCCCATCAGGACAACCTGCTCCACGGTGGCAGGGAATCCCGGCGCGAGATTGCCGTGCTGGGGCACATAGCCGATTCGTTCCGGATGTCGGCCGGGCTTGTCGCCGAACACTCGCACCGTGCCGGATTCCGGTCGGTAGAGACCGAGTATCAGGTGGAGCAGGGTGGTCTTGCCACCGCCGTTGGGCCCCACGATGACGGTAAAGCCACCGTGGGGGATTTGCAGGTCGATCTCTTCGAGGATCGGGTCGCGGTCGAAGCGGAAGGTCAGCTTCTCGAGGACGATTGCGGCGGAGTCGGTTTCGGATGCCGGCATGGATCGGTTCAGTGCTCGTGATCGTGTTTGTGGGGGTCCTGATCGTGATCGCGGTCATCCTGAGCCTGGGCGTCGATGACCGCCGCCTCGCCGTCGAGGGCATCGGCCAGGGTCACGGCGATCGCCCGCATGCCGGCGGGCCAGTCGCGTGCCAGCGGGTCGAGTGTCAGTACCTCGCCATCGATTTCGCGGGCGATGGTGCGGGCCGCGCCCTGGGCGAACTGGGGCTCGATGAAGATCACCCTTATCCCGCGCTCTCGGGCACGATCGATGATGCCAGCCAGTTCGCGCGGCCCGGGCTCCTTGCCCTCGACCTCGATCGGCATCTGCTCCAGCCCGTAACTGGCACCGAAATAACCGAAGGCCGGGTGGAACACCAGGAATCGGCGCGCCGCCGGATCGATGTCGGTCAGCGCATCGAGAATGCTCTGGTCGAGACGGCTTATCTCCTCGGCGAAGCGACGAAAACCGCGGTGAAAATCGCCTGCCTTCTCGGGGGCGGCCTCGATCAGCGCATCACGGATGGTTTCGGCCTGCAGACGTACCAGCGGTGGCGCGAGCCAGACATGTGGGTCGCGAGCCGAGTCGTCCGGGGCGTGATCGTGGCCGTCGTGGCCGTCGTGGGAGACCATCGCCCGGCGTTGAATGTTGGCGGTGGTGTCCACCACCGTCATCTCGGCGTTCGCGGAGCGAAAGCGCGGCATCCAGCCCTTCTCGAAGGGTACGCCGATGGAGAAATACAGGTCGGCACGCGAGAGGGCGGCCATCTGTCTCGGGGTCGGCTCATAGGTGACCGGCTCGGCATTGGCCGGAACCATGACCTGTACGTCGACGTGATCCCCGCCGATCGCCTCGACGAAGTATGCCTGCGGCGGGATGGATACAGCCACTTCGAGCGGCGCGGCCTGGGCCGGTGAACCGGCCACCATCGCGAACAGAACCATTCCGGCCACCCCGGCTTTCGAGGACAGGCGGCGGGGCAGCGGTAAACGGTCAAGAATCATGCGGTGGTTCACTCCAGCAGAAAGTTTAGAGAACAACTCGGTCTGAGCGTTATTTTATAACATTATTGCACCCACGCCGGGAAGACCTTGCGACACCTGCCCGTCACCGCGTTCGGAATGGCAATCGTGCGCGCCAGAAAAGGCGCCGACGCAGGTTACTCAGGCGTGCGGTCAACAACGAGGCCTGACGCCGACTGGGCGCACGAGCGTAGCGGTTCGCCTCGAGCAGCTGTCCGACCCGCCTCAGATCCTCGGCGGCAAAGGGAAGGGCTCGTGCCGCCCGGTTGAGCAACACCCGCTCGCTCTCCGGGTTGTCACGGTGAACCCCGAGCCGTGCGAGGTCATCCTGAAGGCGTTCCCAGAGGTATTCCGCCTCGCTACCCGCCTGTTGCCGGCGTTCACGGCGCGCGATGATCATCAGCAGGCCCCACCAGGCCAATACCGCGATGGCCAGTGCCCACAGGGCCGTCCAGAACGGATGGTTCATCGCCAGTCCCAGTTTCCCGAGCCACTCCTGCTGCAAGCGGCCGTCGTAGCCGAGCACATGCTGGTTCCAGCGATTGTCCAGTTGCTCGACCAGCAACTGCATCTGTCGACCGAACGAGTCCTGATCACGACGAACGCTCGCCGGCAGGCTTTCGTCATCGGTCGTTGAACGAGCGATCCCCTCCTCGATCCGTTCCGGCGCGACGACCGAGGTCGGATCGACACGTTCCCAGCCTCCCTGCGCGGTCCACACCTCGGCCCAGGCATGCGCATCCGATTGGCGAACCACCAGGTAATCGCCGTTCTGTTCGCCGCCCTGATAACCGGTGACCACCCGGGCGGGTACGTCGGCGGCCCGCATCAGGCGCACGAAGGCATCGGCGTAGTCCGCGCAATAGCCTCGGCGCGTCTCGAACAGGAAGGAATCCGCCCGGTCGGCGCCCTCGCGTCGTCCGGGGGAGCGGGTGTATTCGAAGGACTGTTCACGGAAATAACCCAACGCCTTTTCGACTCGCTCGGCGGGCGGGTGATCGCGCCAGTCGGCGGCCAGATCGGCTAGCAGCGGGTTCAGGCCGCCCAGGGCGAGGGACTGCTGGCGTCGAAACCGCGGCAAGCCACCCACATCGAGCCGGTAGTCGAGCGCGGAGGTCAGCCGATACCTCAGCCGGTCCTCGACCGGCTGTTCGCGCTGGACCACCAGGTTGCCGTCCAGTCGAGTCCGCGAGGGAGTCTCGACGGCGGCCGCTAGGCTCGGCAACTGCCGGGCGTCGGTCGGCTCTAGGGTGATCTCGTAAGCCAGCCGCGAGTCATCCAGCGCCTCCAGGCGTGGCGAGCCGACCGCCGGATCGGCGGTCCAGCTTTCCGGATCGTCCTCGGCAAATCCGCTCATCACGAACACCCGCCAGTAACGTTGTCCGGGCGGAATCGGCGTTTCCTCGAACCGGACCCGGAAGGCGGGCGTGGAGTCTTCGGCCAGCTGGTCGAACTGCCCGGGTCGCATCTGCTCGGACAGGCCGGTCCGCGCCTGCCCACCCGGTTGTTGCACGCCCCAGAGGGCGCCGGGAGGCCGGGGGAACAGGGCGAAAAGAATCAGGGTGAACGGCAGACCGAGCAGCAGCAACCGCCCGGCGGCGCGAAGCCGAAGACCGAGTTGATGGCCACTGACCGTGCCGGCGGGCTGACTGATCCCCACCCAAGCACCGACCAGAAGCCAGAACAGGACCACGATCAGGGCGAAGATGACCATCGCCTGGTCGAACAACAGCACGCTGATCAGGAGGAAGAAGGCCAGCAGCAATACGCTGACCTGGTCACGGCTGTCGCGGGTCTCGAGGAGCTTGAGACCGGCGGCGACGACCAGCAGTGCCACGCCGGCATCCCGCCCCCAGAGCGCATGGAATTGCACCACGACCAGCACGGTGCTGGCGACGGCGAGCAACAGCAGCAGCCAGCGTGGTGGCAGCGGCAGTCCGCTGACCTCGTGCAGACGCCGCCAGGCAAACGCCACGATAACGACCGGCAGGATGGCCAGGGGCAGATGTGGCAGCAGCAGGCCGATCGAGCCCACCAACACGAGCCAGAGAAGCGGATCGAGTCGTGCCACCCCCATCAGCCGTGCTCCCCGTATCCGACCAGGTCGAAGCCCAGGTCGCCGCGTTGGCGGCCGAAGCGAGCCAGGCGTCGCAAGGCGGACTGGTAGCGCTGGGAGCGGTTGCTGTTGCCGGTCGCCGTGACATCCTCTTCACCGGGAAGCCGAAGCATCCAGGGACGTTGCTCGCGATCCAGCTGCATCAGTCGTTCGGTCATGGCCGACAGGCGCGTCTCGATTGGTCCGGCAAACGCGTCGTAATCGATCCGGGTCGGGTCTGGTTGGTGACGGTCGCCTTCCGGGTGACGGGTGATCAGTTGCCCGGTCTTGGCGTAGTGGCGGAAGACCACGTGCCGGATCGGGTCGCCGGGATAATAGCCGCGCAGGCGGGTGGGGTCGCCTTCGGGCTCGGCCCGCGAGCCGGAGTCCTCATGGGTGTGGCGGCCGCGGTCGATGCCCTCGAGTGGCGCCGGATGGATCCATTGGCCTTCGCCCGGCGTCAGGCGGCGCCTCACGCTCCAGAGCCCTAACGGGTAGCGCGTCTCGAGGCGTATTTCCGGCAATGACAGGTAACCGCGCGGCTCACCGGCCAACGTGACCGTGGCGCTCGATGAGCCGCTGGCTGCCAGTGGGGTGTGGACGGAGTCATCATCGAGACCGACATCGACGCTCAGTGGTGGCAGTGTGGCCGCAGTGTCGAACTCGATCGTGAGTGTGCCCGGTTCCCCGGCCGGTCGCATGCGCGGCGGTATCGCACGGGCGTTGACCGCGGAGAGGGCCCGCCAGCCCTGCCAGGCGCTGTTGACCATCAGCGCGATCATCATGAAGGCGATCAGGAAAATCAGGTTGTTGCCGTAGTTGATTGCCGCGAGGAGCATAGCGACGGTGATGGCCGCCAGTCCGAGGCCGAAACGGCGCGGGCGGATCTGCAGGGGTGAGAGCTTTGGCTGTGGCATAGGGCTATTTTTCTCGCCACACGGCTGCGTGAATTCGAGCGGTTCGCGGCGTTCCTGTGAGTTGCCCTACGGCGTCGGCACGCGTTCGAGCAGCAGGTCGGCCGCATCGCGGCCATCATGGGCATCCAGACCGACGCGATGGTTGACCAGGTCCGGCAGTACCGCCTGAACGTCGTCGGGCAGGACATGATCACGTTGATCGACCAAGGCCCAGGCACGGGCCAGGTTCAGCAGCGTCAGGCCGGCACGCGGCGACAGTCCGACCCGGAACTCCGGTGCCTCGCGGCTGGCCGCGAGCAGGGCTTGCACGTATGCGACCACCCGATTGGCGACATGGACACGATTCGCCTGCGCCCGCAGTCGCTGCAACCCTTCGGCGTCCACAATCGGTTCGATCTCTGCCAGATGGGCTCGACCACCGCCGGAATGCAGCATTTGGCGTTCGGTCTCTGCATCCGGGTAGCCTAGGCGAATCACCATGGCAAAGCGGTCCAGCTGCGACTCGGGCAGCGGATAGGTGCCCGCCTGGTCGAGCGGGTTCTGGGTGGCGATCACGAAGAACACGGCCGGCAGCGGATAACGCTTGCCGTCCACCGTGACCTGTCGTTCCTCCATGGCCTCAAGCAGGGCGCTCTGCACCTTGGGCGGGGCACGATTGATCTCGTCGGCAAGCAGCATCTGGGTAAAGACCGGCCCGGGCATGAAACGAAAACCCGAGGGGGCATCACCGCCGCCGGGCTGGAAGATGGAACTGCCCACCACATCGGCCGGCAGCATGTCGGCCGTGAACTGGACCCGCTTGAACGACAACCCGAGTACCTGGGCCAGCGTGTGCGCCAGCGTGGTCTTGCCCAGACCGGGGAGGTCCTCGATCAACAAGTGCCCACCGGCGAGGATGCAGGTCAACGCCTTGCGGATGGCCGGGCGCTGGCCGACCACCACCGAGGCGGTGCGATCGATGATGCTGGGGCAGATGGTGGCGTCCATGCGTGTCGGGTGCTCTTGGTTCAATGGCTTTGGTCGACTTTCGCCTGATAGGCCCGGCGGTAGGCAGCCAACAGCGCGACGTGCCGAGGTTCGTTGCGAAAGCCCGGCTCCAGCGGGGTCAAGGGAGCATAGCCCCATTGGCCGGCGAGTACCTGACCGGCCTCATTGACCAGATCACCCGGGAACAGGGCGGCGAGCGACTGGCGGGTCGCCTGCGCCGACAGCCCGGCTTCCTGTTGCAGTTGCCACAGCACCTGGGCGGCCCGGTAACGCTGCTGCCGCGTCTCGGGCAGTGGCGGCACGCTCGCCAGCCAGTCGATGTCCATGCCGATGTCATCGTCATCACGTGCGGCTACCTTGTCGGCATGCAGGCGGGCCAGCACCTCGATCTCACCGATGCGCGTGCCTGCCCAGACCGATTCCGGCCCGGCGCACAGGCCGATGACGTCAGTCACCGGGGTCAGCGGGTCGAGGGCGAGATCCGCAATCGCCTCGGCGAATGCCGCGCTCTCCTCGGGTGTGAGGCGATCGAGTCGTTGGAAATAGGGCAGTAGGCCCAGGCCCTGGTTGTTGTTGCGCTCGATCAATTCCTCGACCGGATAGATCTCGGAGACGCCCGGCACCAGGATGCGGCAGGCCGGCAGGCCCAGGTGCTCGAAATCGGCGATGTAGACGTCGTGGCCCAGTTCGTGGAATGTCGCGATCAGCGCCTTTTCGTACTCGGCATTCTGCTCGTGGCGGCTCATGCCGGCGAGCGCGTCGGTCTCCATGCCCCAGGGGGTGAACCGATGGTCCGGCTCGTCGCGCAGCATCTGCCAGGGCAGGATGCCGGAGGAGTCGATGAAGTGCAGCTCGATGTTGTCGGGATCGGCGGCCAGATCCAGGTCGGCGGTCGGCGCCGGGAAGGCGTGCAGGTCGTCGAGATCCCGGCCCTGGACCAGTTCGGTCAGGGTGCGCTCGAGCGCTACGTCAAAGCGCGGGTGGGCGCCGAACGAGGCGAACACGCCGCCGGTCTGCGGGTCGTAGAGCAGCACGCAGATCACCGGGAAGCGCCCGCCCAGCGAGGCATCGAAGGCCCGCGCGGCAAAGCCCGACTCGTTGAGCGCCGCGAGGGAGGCCCCGCTGGCCGAAAAGCGTGCCATGACCTCGTCGGGGATCTCCGGCAGGGCAATGCCCTCGACGATGATCTGTTCCTTGACCGAGCGTTCGAATACCTCGGACAGCCCCTGGGTGTGGGTTTCGGCCAGCGTGTTGCCGGCCGACAGGCCGTTGGACACGTAGAGATTGCCCACCACGTTGACCGGGAAGTGAATCGTCGCTCCGTCGCGCTGGCACACGAACGGCAGCGCGCAGATGCGATCGGTCTCGCCGCTGTTGAGGTCCGCCCAGTCGGCGCTGGACTCGAGCGCCTTGCCGCCGTAGAAATTCCACAGCCGGTCGTCGAGCAATCCCTCTGGGCGCTCGCCCGGTTGATCGAGGCTGAACCAGCGCTCGGACGGGTCATGCAGGGTCCGACCGTCGACGCTGGCCAGTTCGCGGTGCCAGTGGAAGTCGGCGAAGAAGTACTGCGAGGCCAGTCGCTCGACGAATTCGCCCAGCGCCGAGGCCAGGGCCGCCTCGCGGGTAGCGCCTTTGCCGTTGGTGAACAGCGCCGGGCAGCCCCGATCCTTGATGTGGACCGACCAGCAGTTGGGCAGCGGGTTGCGCCACAGGCTCGGCTCGATCTCGAACCCGAGTTCGGTCAGGCGATTCTGGACTCGGGCGATGGTGTCCTCGAGCGGCGCTTCCTTGCCGGGGATCAGGGTTTCGGTCATTTGAGGGGTTCTTGTTCTAACGAGCGGGGATGTGAAGAAATAGCGAGACTCAGAACAGCACCAGCAGGCTGACCCGGCGCAACTCCGAGGCGAGCACGGTGTAGGTGCGCAGCGCCGCGGCGGTGTCCATGTACTCGATGCCGATGCCACGGCGCATCAGGGCGGCCGACAGGGATGCCGGGCCCATGCGGGTGCGCGCGCCCGTACCGATGATGATCACCTCCGGGTCGTCCTGCAGCAACAGGGTTTCCCCTTCTGTGGACAACGCGTCCAGGTCGTCGACGGACACCTCGGCCTGCAGCGCATCGGGCGTCAACAGGAAGGCCTGTCGCAGCTCCTGGTCATTGACGGTTACGTGGGTGTCGGAAAAGCCGCGAATCACGAATCGGCGGCCGCGATCATCCTGGGTCAGGCGCATGGCGTTGCATCCGGGGCATGTATGTGAGGCTAGCCTAATGGCTCACTCGCTATTGCGCCACTCGATGTCGTCGCTGTCGGGGGCGATCAGCCGTGACATCAGCCGTCGCCGCAGGTTGCCCGAGCGACGCGTCACGCTGCTCACCGCAGCTTTCAGCACGGTCGTCGCCTGCTGCTGGGGCATGTCGCCAGCGCGGACCGGCGAGACCAGCGTAAAGCGCTGCTTGGCGCGGGTGATGGCCGTGTAGAGCAGTTCACGGGTGAGGATCGGGTTACTGCGCTCGGGCATGACCAGCGCCACTCGGGTGAATTCGGAGCCCTGCGACTTGTGAACCGTGAGGGCGAAGGCCGTATCCACCGCGGCCAGGCGCGTGGGGCTGATCCAGAGGAAGCGTCGTTCGGCCTGGCCTGTGGTCTGGTCCATGGCTTGGTCGGCCGGGAAGACCACCCGCAGGCCGACTTCGCCGTTCTCGAGCCGGGTGGGCAGGGTCAGGCCCATGTCACCGTTGGCGAGATTCAGCTGCGGGTCGTTGCGGGTCACGATCACCGGACGGCCCGGGTACCAGGCCGTCGACCGGCCGAGCCGCTCGGCGGCGGGCAGCAGCCCCTCGCGCGCCAGCCAGTCCTGCACCCGGGCATTGAGCCCCTCGACACCGGCAGTGCCGCGGCGAAGCGCGCAGAGCAACTGGAAGTCGTTGTGGCGACGGAACAGCTCGGCCACCCGGGCCTCGTCTGCCGCGGACTCCGGGTCGAATCCCTCGGATTGCGCGTCAACCATCGCCAGCCAGGGACGCAGGCCGTCGATTACGCGCGCGGCGAATGACTCCGACTGGTTCGAGTCGGGACGATCGAGCAGCCAATCCACCTCGCTGTCGCCCTTGCCTTCGCCGGCCATCCCAAGCACGTCGGCAGCCGCCGGCAGGTCGCCCTGGTTGACGGCCCGTGCCAGCGCACCGATCGCGCTGGTTTCGCCAAAGCGGTGCGAGACCCGCAGGGTGGCGATATGCGCATTGACCGGATCGGTGCAATCGGCTTTGCCGCTCTCCTTTTCCGCCTGGGTCTTTTTACCTTGAGGCCATGTGCCGGTGGCGATGGTTTGCCCGCTGGCCACCTCCAGGTAGGCACGCAACGGTTCGGGATAATCGTCGGTGTCGGCATGGCGGCAGAGCTCTCCGAGCACGGCGCCGGCCTCGACCGAGGCGAGCTGGTCCTTGTCGCCGAGCATCACCAGTCGACACCGTGCGGGCAAGGCGTCGACCAGCTGGGCCATCAGCTCCATGCCGACCATCGAGGCCTCGTCGACCACCACGATCTCGAGATCGAGCGGGTTGTCGCGATGATGACGGGGCTTCTCCGCGAGCGGGCGCGTGCCGATCAGTCGGTGGATGGTATTCACCTGCTCGGGCAGGTGAGCGGCCACCCTGGTCCAGTGAGCCGTATCAAAGCGATCATCCCGGATGGCAGCGATCTCGCGCACCTTGTCTGCGATCGACTCGGACAGTCGCGCGGCGGCCTTGCCGGTGGGGGCGCACAGCGCGATACGCGGCAGTGAGGATTGGTCGGCCTCACCGAGATGCAACGAGGTCAGCGCGGCCAGCAGGCCGACCACCGTGGTGGTCTTGCCGGTGCCGGGACCGCCGGTGATGATCGAGAAGGCCTGCCGGGCGGCGAGAGCGCAGGCCACCTTCTGCCAGTCGGTGGTCCCGTCTCGGTTGTCCGCGGGGTAGAGAGCGTCAATCACCGGACGCACGGCCTCGGCCGAGTGATGTTCGGCGTTTTCCCGGCAGGCAAGACCGGTGGCGACGCGGCCTTCCACCTGCCAGTACCGGCGCAGGTAGAGTTGCGGGCGGTCGGCATCCACCAGCACCAGAGGGCGACCGTCACGGTCCTCTTCGTTGGGCTTTTCTCCAGACACCTCCCCGGGACCCGGCTGCCAGCAAACCCGGCGGACCGCCGGGTGATCGACCAGCGCCCGCTGCCAGTCGGCCAGGTCGATCCCGGCGAGCACCGCCGCTGGCGTATCGGTGGACGAATCGGCCCGACCGGCAGGTTCGGCCGGCGGCATGCGCAGGGTGAAATCGGGGTTTTCACGGACGGCGGCCAGGTCCAGACAGACGTGGCCGCTGCCACCCTGGTGGCTGGCCAGCACCGCGGCGAGATGGGCCAGTGGTTCTGCCTGTGGTGCGCGACGGGCGAAGAAATCGGCGACCGCGCGGTCGATCGGTCGCAACCAGCCGGCAGCGACCCAGCGGTCGAGCAGGGCACGTAGCGCGGGCAGGCTGTGCAGGGCAGTGTGCCGGCTCATGCCATCACCTCCGTCTCACCGGTAAACAGGGCATCAAGCGTCTCGATCAGTTCGCGGTCGGGGCGGCAGGTATAGACGCCGGCATTGCTCGGCGTTCCGGATGCCGGCTCGATGCCACGCAGGAACACGTAGGCGGCCCCGCCCATGTGCCGGTCGTAGTCGTAGTCGGGTAGCCGGTCGGCCAAATGTCGATGCAGGGCAACCAGATAGAGCACGAACTGCAGGTCGTATCGCGAGCCGAGCATGGCCTGTTCGAGCGCCTCGGGGGTGTAGGCCGCATGGTCCGGGCCCAACCAGTTGGATTTCCAGTCGATCAGGTAATAACGCCCGGCGTGTTCGACGGTCAGGTCGATGAAACCCTTGAGCATGCCGTTGATGGGCTGCCCGTCTATCGATGGGCGTTCGCGGCCCGGCGAGACGTGCTTGCGTACCAGCCGATCCAGCCGCGACAGGTCGGCCCGGTCGACCGCCAGCCAGAATTCCATCTCGGCCTGGTAGCGGGATTGCCCGGCCAGTGCCAGTTCGGCCCCGCCGGGCATCTGCCAGCGGGTAGCCAGCAGGGTGACCAGCGCCTCGGCGACCACTTCGACCTGTTGCTCGTCGAGTGCCCGCAGACCCGGGTGCGTCATGCGGGCCAGCAGGCGACGGACCTGGTCGGGACGATCCGCGTACCGATGGAATCCCTCGGCGGCGATCGCCTCGATCAGGTCGTGCAGCAGTGTGCCGATCTGGGCCCCGCGGGGCAGGTCGTGGATTCCTTCCGGGGCATCGGTCGGTTCAACCGACGTCCCTGGCGCGCTCGTTGGCGCATTCACTTGACCGTTTTGGCCACTTTCGAGGCGCACCTCGTCACGGGCATCCTCCGGTGCGGGCATGGGCGAGGTGTGGCCGACCGAGGCGGTGATCGCTGAGAAGCTCGAGATCCACCAGGGCTCGAATGTACCGAAACGCGGTTGGAGCGGTCCGTGCAATGCCGGTTCTGCTGGCGGGGTGAAACGCTGGCTGTGCGGATCTCGGGGCTCGGGCAGGGGCTCAATCTCGATGGCCGGGTGCTCGGCCCAGCGGGCGAGGCGCTCGAGAAACCCGTCGCGCTCGCAGGTCTCGCCCGGCTGGAAACCGAGGAACTGGCCGAAGGCGGTCTTGCCGGGGTTGAACGTCTTGGTGTTGCCGATGCGGACCGGCCCGACCCCGAGCACGCAGGCAAACTCGGCGCGGGTCATCGCCACGTAGAACAGGCGCAGGTACTCGGCGATCGACTCCTGGACCGCCGCCTCGCGCTCGTCCTTGTCCGGTGACATTTCCCAGACGGTCCGGTCCGCAAGCTTGCGACGCGTCGGCTCGCCCGACTTGCTTTGCTCGTTCCCCAGCAGGGCGACGAAGGGCAGGAAGACCACCGGGTACTGGAGCCCCTTCGAGCCGTGGATGGTAACGATGCGCACCATGGCGCTGTCCTGCTCGAGACGGATCTCCTGCTCCGCTGATCCTTCGGTCACGGCCAGGTGCAGGCGATGGATCAGGGCGGTCTCGCCATCGACGTCCTGATCGGTCTGTTGCAGCCATTCGGCCAGGTGCAGGAGGTTGGTCAGGCGTCGCTCGCCGCGCCGGTTCTGGCGCTGGTCGGGGGCCAGCAACCGGGCAGGGATGGCGAAGTGGTGCAGCAGACCCATCAGCGCAGCCAGCACCCCCTGCGATTGCCAGGCCTGGTGCCACTCGTGGAATCGCTGACAAATGGCATCGAAGCGCGTCTCGTCGCGCAGCAGGCCTTCGAGCTCATCCAGCGGCAGGGCCATGCTGGCCGTGGCGACCGCCTGACGGATGCGATCGCTGCGTGTCGGTTCGGCGAGGGCCTCCAGCCAGACCAGCAGGTCGGCGGCCTCGGCGGAGTCGAATACCGACGAGCGCTCGGACAGGAACACCGCCGGCACGCCGAATTCCGCCAGCGCCCGGCGCATCAGCTTGCCTTCCTCCTGTTGTCGCACCAGTACGGCGATATCGCGTGGCTGTATGCCGTGAAGCGGCTCGTCTTCGGCCTCGAAACCGTAGTGGCCCTCCTGCCCGGCATTGAGCATTGCGGCGATCTCGCCGGCGGCACGAGCGGCCAGTTGGTCGCGAAAGACCCCGCTGCTCCACTGTTCCTCGGCCGGCGTGGTCCAGAGGGTGAGTGCCGACACCTCGCCGTCGCGTTGGCGGTCGATCAGGTGGGCGTCGCGTCCCTTGGCCTGCACCGGCTCGAATGGCAGCGGCGAGGTGCCGCCGTCGAGGGGAAAGCGGAACGCGCCGTCGGGGTGTTCGTCGGCCACGGTGAAAAGGTGATTGACCGCCTCGACCATTGCCACGGTCGAGCGGAAGTTGCGGGGCAGGCTGGCGTGGCGACCCTCGGTGGCCCGACGGGCGGTCAGATAACTGTGGATATCGGCGCCGCGAAAGCTGTAGATCGCCTGCTTGGGATCGCCGATCAGCACGATGGCGTGTTCGCCCGCGGGATCGGGCTCTTCCCCGAGTGGGTAGACGGCCGAGAATATCGCGTACTGCAGCGGATCGGTGTCCTGGAACTCGTCGATCAGGGCGACCGGGTACTGGCGGCGAATCGCCTCGATCATGCCGTGGGCGTTTGGGTTGCGTGCCGGGTCGACCGCGCTGCGCATCTGGATCAGCATGTCCTCGAAGCCCATCGCGCGTCGATTGGCGAGCAGGGTGGCGATCCGTTCGCGGATCCACAGGGCGGCAAACCCCTGGATCATCGGGCGGATGGCGTCGGTCTGCGCATCGAGGCTGTCAATGGCCGCCTGCCAGTCGGTGAGCGCGTCGAGTGCCGGATGCGCGGGCATGGCAACGCCCTTGTTCGTCTTCGGCGCGGCGAGTTTGCCGCGGTCTTTCTTGTCGAGGCTGGCGTCACCCGCCGCCCAGGCATCGACCTGCTCGAGCCAGGCATGAAGCGCCTCGGCAGAGTCTCTTTCCGGGTGCCTGGTCTTGTTCAGTCCCTCGCGCACCTTATGCCATAGCGCATGCAGGGTACCGGCATCGGCCGACCAGGCCTGTCGGGCCCGGGCTTCGGCCGTTTCCACTGCCTGCTGGTCACCTGCGAGCCGTCCCAGCAATTCGGCCGGGGTGGGCAGGTCGGTGGACGCTTCGGCCGTGATTTCGCCGATGGCGAGCGGGCTGCCGTCGCGCTTGATCAGATCGCGGATCTTCGCCTTGAGCTTGGCCGGCGTATCGACCAGGCGGGCGAATTGCCGGGCCAGCTGCCCGTCGCCCGCTGCCAACGGGTAGCCGTGGTTGCGCCAGAAATCGCGGATGGCCTCGCCGATCACCGGGTCGATGTCGGTGATCAACTCCTGCTCGAACAGGGCCCCGCTGTGGAAGGCATGCTCGCGCAGCATGCGCTGGCAAAAGCCGTGGATGGTGAAGATCGCCGCCTCGTCCATCCATTCTGCGGCGCGTTGCAGCAGGAAGGCCCCTCGGGCGCGTTCGGCATCGTCGAACTCGTGGTGGAGGGCCTCGAGTGGCTCGTCGACCTCTTCCGGAGTTAGCGTGCCGGCAAACAGCCATGCGGCCTGTTGCAGGCGGCCGCGAATCCGATCGCGCAGTTCGGCGACCGCCGCCTCGGTGAAGGTGCTGACCAGGATTTCCGGCGGGGTGAGGGGCCGGGCATCGCGCCGGTCCGGGCCGCGGTGACCGAGGACCAGTCGCAGGTAGAGCAGCGAGATGGTGAAGGTCTTGCCGGTGCCGGCACTCGCCTCGATCAGGCGGCTGCCCTGCAGGGGAAAGGTGATCGGATCGAGCTGGTTCATGCTTCATCCCCGCTGGACAGGGCCTTGCGGTGTTCGCCGCGGGTGGCGTGCAGAAGTGGCAGATAGGTCGACTCGCCGATCGCCTCGAACGCCGCGTGGCCGGAAAGCGCATCGAAATCCGGCCACAGCCGACGCAGGTCGGCATCGAATTGCCCCGCCTGCTCGAACGCCGTCCGCGCCGCGCCACGGCGTTTGTCGTCATCCCGGGTCGTGAGCCACGCGATCAGGGTGCGTGGCTCGGCGGGCAGCGGCTCGCGACCGGCGCGATGCCACAATTCGATCAAGGCCCGTAACTGCGTCCGCGCGATGTCCGGGTCGACCGGTTCCATGGCGACCGGCCGTTCGGTGAGCGTCTCCTTGTGCGCATCCGTCTCGCTGATCAGGTAGGTGGTCACGGCCCGGCCACCCAGTTGGGCGGCAAGGTGGCGGGGCCATTCGCCCACCACGCGGTGCCATTTGAGCTCCTTGCCCTTATGCAACGCCCCGGGGATCAGTCGCAGGCGTACCGCGTCGTTTTCACCCAGGCGGATATCGTTGATCTCGCCGGTCAGCACGTCTTCATTCTCGCTCTCCGCCACGCTGTCCGTCCCGGCTGTCAGCGAATCGGCGGGCTTGAAGGCGGGCAGGATGTTCGGGTAACGGGTCTGGAAAGCGGCCCAGGTGTGCAGCTGGCGAGCCAGGGCCTCCGAGTGCTCGCGCCGCAATGGCTCGTCGAACGGTGGCAGGGGCAACTGGCCGCTGCCGGCGATGCGCTCGAAGGCGGCATCGATCCACGCCGGCAGGCGCTGCTCCAGGATCTCGGGCGTGAGTGTCTCCAGCGGTTCGCCCTGCAGGCGGGTAACCACCGCATCCAGAAGTTGCGCGCTGAGTTGCGAATCGCCCAGCGCATCCAGAGCGAAGGGCTCGTCGTCCTCGGGCAGGCTGATCTCGTAGCGTGGCCCGACATCCAGGTGCCGGCCAAGGTAGATTCGCCACGGTTGTTTCAACAGCCGGGCAAGATCGGCGAGCGAGGGTGCGGTCGGGTCTTCATCCTCACCAGGAACGGCCACGCCCGGTTCGGACCGAGGGGCCTCGTGCACCTGGTGCCACTCGGTGGCGTAACTGAACAGCTCGGGGCGTTCCGGGCCGAAGTACTCACGGCTGAACGGCTGCAAGGGATGTTCCGTGGTCAATGCCGACGAGGCGGTGGTCCCGTCGTCGACGCGCCAGCCGCGATCGACGTGGTCGCGCAACTGGTTGATCAGCACCGAGGCGGGGCGTTCGTGGTTGTCGCGAATGTCGCGGCCCACCCAGCTGACCCAGAGCCGGTCGCGCGCGGAGAGCAGGGCCTCGAGGAAGAGGTAGCGGTCATCCTCGCGCCGCGAGCGATCGCCCGGACGATAGCGGCCGGCCATCAGGTCGAAGTCCGCCGGTGGCTGGCGGCGCGGATAGGCATCGTCGCTCATGCCGAGCAGGTAGACCTGGCGAAACGGAATCGCGCGCATGGGCATGAGCGTGGCGAAATTGATCGCGCCGACCAGAAACCGCTGGCTGAGGCGGTGGTCGTCCAGTCGATCGAGCCAGGCACTGCGGGCCGTCTCGATCCCGACCGGCTGGTCGAACGCCGCCGAATGGCAGTCCTCGAGCCAGCCGCTGGCGGCATCGAGTATCCGGTCGCGCAGACTAATCGCCGATTCGCGTGCGGCCAGCGGATTGGCCTCGTCGTCGCTCGGCGGGACGGCGTCGGGGTCGAAGAACGCCTCCAGCAACGCCGCGAATCGCTCGACCCAGGCACTCGGCGTGGCCGGCTCGTCCAACCGCCGACGCCATTCCCCGAGCACCTCGACCAGCGCGGCCAGTGGCCCGACCACCGCCGCGCTCATGGCGTCCATGCCCCCGACCGGCACGATGCCTTCCCAGTCGTCGTCCGCGCCGGCGAGATAACCGTAAAGCAGCCGTTCGAGACCGAATCGCCAGGTGTTCTGCTCGATGCCGGCCGGCAGGCCAAACTCCGGACGATGTTCGCCATCCAGCCCCCAGCGGATGCCCGCGGTCTCGATCCAGTGGCGCAGCACCGCGATATCGTCGGCGGCAAGACCGAATCGCGCCCGCAGGGCATCGACCTCCAGCAGGTCCATCACCTCACTGGCCGTGAGGCGGGCCTCTGGCAGGTGCAGCAGCGTATCGAGCGCGCGCAGCATCGGGTGCGTCTCGCGCTCGGGGCGGTCGGAGATGGCAAATGGCAGGTAGCGTGGGTCATCCCGATCAATGCGGCCGAACACGGCACTGATCGCCGCAGCGTAATCGGTCATGTCCGGGACCATCACGATCACGTCGCGGGGGCGCAGCGTCGGGTCGGCATCGAAGGCCGCCAGCAGCTGGTCCTGCAGGATCTCGATCTCACGCAGCGGGCTGTGGGCGATGGTGAAACGCAACGAGGCATCCCGGTGTTCGCCGCTCGGCTCAAGCCGGCGCTGCTCGGCCTCGATCTCGGCCATCGGGCGCAGATCGAGCAGGTCGGCCTGGATTTGCCCCAGCAGGTGGGTGGCCTGCGGTGCGTCGAACAGGTCAATGCTGAGTGCCTCGCTGCCCTGTACACGGTCTGGTGCCTGGTCGAATGCATCGACCAGGCGGACCAGGTCGCGCCCCTGCTTGCCCCAGGAGGCCAGCAGCGGGTGGGCGTGCTGGTGCAGGGCATGATCGTCGAGGGTAACGTCGATCTTGCGTTCGCGGATGCGCCGGTAGACGCCCTTGAACAGGTGCCGGTCCTCGACAATATCGCCCCAATAGTGTCGGCAGGGGTTCTGCAGGCAGAAGATCACCTGCGTCCAGCGCGCGATCGCTCCAAGCACCTCGAGCACCTGCGGGGGCAGGGCAGAGACACCGAAAACGACGATCCGCCGCGGCAGATCGGCCGGACGTTCGATCCGGCGAGCGGCCTCGTCAAGAAAGGCGCGATGCACCAGTGCCCGTCCGGCGTAACCGACTGGCGCCATCTCGTCGTCGCCCTGCGGCGGACAAGTGGCCAGATCCTGAAGAATCGCGCGCCAGAGCGCCGGCTGCCAGCGCGAGCCGGCGGGTACGTCCTGGGCCTCGCCCAACGGGCGGGGCAGGGTGGCCTCGTCGCTGGCCCAGCGCTCGAGCCAATCGGCGCGGTAGACCTGGTACTGGTCGAACTGGTCGGCGAGACGGGCCGCGAGCTGGTAGGCGCGGTGTTCGTCGTCGCCGATGTAGTGGCTCAGCGGTTCGAACACCGGGTCCGCGACGATCGACGGGTCGCGCAGGAGACGCAAAAGACGCCAGGTCAGGCGTGGCTTGTCGAGCGGTGCCTCTGGCGGGACGGCCTCGTATCCCAGCACCGCCCGGTAGCACTGCCACTGCAGTCTTGCCGGCAGCAGCAGGTCCATGGCGGTGGCAACCCCCAGCCCGCCATCACGGCGGGAGCGGCCCAGGGCCAGCCGCAGCCATTGTGCCATGCCGTTGCTCTGCACCAGGATGCGTTCATCTTCTAGCGGTGCCAGCGGCGCACGGCCCAGCCACTCGACCAGCAGATCGCGCAGTCCTTCAAGGCGGTTTCCCTGCAGCACGATAAAGCCGGGGGTGATCGGGGCGTGGGCGTCCGTGGAATCAGTCAAGGGATGGGCTTTTCCGGTTGGGTTGGTGGCGCGTCGACTTTGCCGGGAAGTCGGGGAGAAGTGTATTGGATCGAAGGATGCCGGTGAAAGGCGACAGGCCTTGTCGTGTGCCACCAGGTTGGCCAAAAAAAGTGGGCGGTTTTGGGCAAAGCGGCATATAGTTCGTTGATTGATTGGGATATTCGGCCTTCGTTGCGGAATTGGCTATTCGGATGCCGCCTGGAGCGTGCTTATGGATGCAGCAAGGCTCGAGGCCACGGAGAGTGGTCAGAATGAAATGGTGCGGCGCCTGCCGATGCTGAGCCTGCGCGGGGCCGAGGCGGTAGATGAAGTGCGTCGCATTGCCGGCGCGTTCCTGTGGGACATCGTCGGCGTCGAGGAACCCGAGCAGCTGCGTCGGGCCATCAAGCGTGACCTGGCCCGGGTGGCACTGATCGATCTTCGCGGCGCGATGCAGTCGGCAATGAGCTGGCTGCCGGCCTTCATCCGCCAGTTTCCCTGCCTGCAACTGGTGGCCATCATCGAGAAGCCGCAAGCGGAAAACCCGGCCCACGCCGCCTTCCTGCACGCCTATTTCTTCGATTTCTGCTTTGCCCCCATCGAACCTACCCGACTGACCTTCTCGATCGGTCACGCCTGGACGATGGCGCGGGTGGCGGACATGCACCTTGCCGGCGAGGCTGTCTGTGGACTTGATGGCGGTTCACCGGACGAACTGGTGGGTCGCAGCGAGGTGATGAATGTGATTCGGCGCCATATCAGCCGCTTTGCCCGCAATCACCTGCCGGTGCTGATCACCGGACCAACCGGGACCGGTAAGGAGTTGGCGGCCCGCTCGATCCACCGCCAGTCGGAACGCGCCGAAAAGCCGTTCGTGGCGGTCAATTGCGGGTCATTGAGCCCGGGGCTGGTCCAGTCCGAGCTGTTCGGTCACGAGAAGGGTGCCTTCACAGGCGCGGCCAAGCGGCGGATCGGCTGGGTCGAACAGGCCCAGGCCGGCACGCTGTTCCTGGACGAGATCGGTGATCTGCCGGCGGACGTGCAGGTCAGCCTGTTGCGCTTTTTGCAACAGGGCGAGATTCAGCGGGTCGGCGGCGAGGCGACCATTCCCGTCGACGCCCGCATCCTCGCGGCGACGCACGTCGATCTGCAACGGGCAGTGGTCGAAGGAGATTTTCGCGAGGATCTGTACTTCCGGCTCGACGTCCTGCCCCTCGAGATGCCCCCCTTGGCCGCTAGAGGAGCCGACGTCCTGGAACTGGCCCAGTATTACCTGGAGCGTTTCTGCAGCGAACTGGGTGTTAAGCGTAAACGCCTGAGCCCGGCCACGGAGGCCGTCATGCTTGATTACGACTGGCCGGGCCATATCCGCGAACTGATGAATCGGTTGCGTCGGGGCATCGTGCTGGCCGACGGCATGCATGTCTCGCTACCGGAAATAGAGACTGGAAACGCTCAGGAGAACGCGCTGCCGACACTCGCACAGGCACGCGACGCGGCCGAACGACAGGCGATCATCCACGCCATCGCTCTTGAAG
>JBHEOB010000016.1:14993-29014 GCA_046261775.1 Guyparkeria sp. | reverse complement strand
GGCCGACTCCAACCTCGCCACCACACAAGATACCGAGACATCCACAAAGTTCATTATGCGCGATTCGATCCGATCGGCGGCCTGGGCATCCAGCGCCTCCCAGTCGGGCGCCGAGCGCAACCAGGTACGCTGGCGCTTGGCCAATTGGCGCGTGGCCGTGATCGTCCGCTCACGCATCCGATCGAAATCCCATTCGCCGGCCAGGTGCGCCCAGGCCTGCCGGTAACCGACCGCGCGCATCGATGGCAGCCCGGGATGCAGATCGCCACGGGTATAGAGCCCCTCGACCTCATCGAGAAAACCCGCCTCAAGCATGGCATCAAAACGTTCGGCAACCGCCTGGCGCGTGTGGGCCGTACTGCGCGGCCAGAGCGCCACCGCCAGCAACCGCTCGCCGACCAGCGGGGAGACCGGAGGATGCTCGCGCTGCCAGTCGCTGAGGCTCTTGCCGGTGGCCCGAA
The DNA here is from genome assembly GCA_046261775.1 of Guyparkeria sp. Lineage (GTDB taxonomy): Bacteria > Pseudomonadota > Gammaproteobacteria > Halothiobacillales > Halothiobacillaceae > Guyparkeria. Next base: position 28,553 of record JBHEOB010000016.1, on the reverse strand, counting down.
AGACCTCCAGCGCCCGGCCGATCCGCTGCGGATCGGTGGCGTGGATACGCCCCCCCGCCCTTGGGTCCACCTCGATCAATTCTTGATGCATGGCCCGCCAGCCGATCTCTGCTGCCTCGGTCTGGACCGCTTCGCGGATGGTGGGATCCGTCGGTGGCAGGCGAGAAAGCCCCTGCAGCAGGGCCCGAAAATACATCATCGTCCCGCCCACGAGCAGCGGCACCCGCCCGGCATCGCGCGCCGTGGCGATCGCCGCCAGGGCATCGCGGCAGAACTGCTCGACGCTGTAGGTCTCGGCCGGATCGCGGATATCGACCAGGGCGTGCGGGTAGCGCGCCAGCAGGTCGAGCGACGGCTTGGCGGTCCCGATGTCCATGCCGCAGTAGATCATCACCGAGTCGACCGAGATGATCGATACCGGCAGACGATCGGCCAGCCGCATCGCGAGCGCCGTCTTGCCCGAGGCGGTCGGCCCGGCAATTGCCACGATCGGCAGATCGGTCGCCGCCATCCTCACTGCCCCCGCATGAACCAGCGATCGAGTTCCTCGATCGTCAGGCGCCGCCAGGTCGGCCGACCATGGTTGCACTGATCCGACCGTTCAGTGCGTTCCATGTCGCGCAGCAGGGCGTCCATCTCGGCGACCGTTAGGCGGCGGTTCGCACGCACCGAGCCGTGGCAAGCCATGGTGGATAGGATCTCGTCGATGCGGTCGTCGATTACCGCACGGGGCACGTCATCGCCGGCCAGCAGCACGCGGCGCATCTCGGCCAGCATCTCGCGCACCAAGGTCTCGATATCTGCCTCGCGCAGCATCACCGGAACCTCGCGCACGCGCACCCGCTCGGGACCGATCCGATCCAGCACCACCCCGGCCGCGGCAAAGGCCTCCTGCCAGGTCTCGAAGGCCTCCGCCTCGACGGGGGAGACGCCGATGTCCACCGGCAAAAGCAGCGGCGCGGCCGAGAGTGCCTGCTGGCGATAGCTCTGCTTGAGGCGCTCGTAGGTGACCCGCTCGGCGGCCGCGTGGGCATCCACGATCACCAGCCCGTCGCGATTGCGCGCCAGGATATAGATCTCGCCCAGGTGGGCGATGGCATATCCCAGTGGGGGAATCTCGGCATCCTCGGGCAGCGGCTCAGCGACTCGACCGCCCTCGCCTTCCCCGGCTCGGCCCTGTTCGAGCAGGGAGAAGTAACCCTGCGCCGAACGCCCACCCCGCATGGTCGGCTTGCCCATGGAGGGGCGCGCCACCTCACCACCGAAGGGCATTTTGGGCGCAGCCGTCCCGTCCGAGCCTCGATCAAGCCTCGGCTCAAACCCCGTTTGGACGACGCCCGGCGATGTAGCGCTCCCCGGGGTTGCCAGGGCCCTATGCACGGACTGAAACAGGAAGTCGTGAACCCCACGGGCATCGCGAAAGCGCACCTCGGCCTTGGTGGGATGGACATTGACGTCGACCGCGGCCGGATCGAGGCGCAGCGAAAGCACGTAGGCCGGGTGCCGGGCGTGATGCAGCACGTCGCTGTAGGCACGACGTATCGCGTGAGCGACCAGTCGGTCACGCACCACCCGGCCGTTGACGAAGAACAGCTGCTGGTCGGTGGAGGCGCGGGCGTACTGCGGGCTGGCCACCAGCCCCTGCAGCGACAAACCGGAGGCCGAGGCATCGATCTCGCGCGCCTGCTCCAGAAAGCCCTGACCGAGTACGGCCGCCATGCGCGACTCGATCGAATCGAGCGCGACCGACGGCAGGTCAAACACCAGGCGGTCGTTGTGCGTCAGGCGAAAGGCCACGCCGGGATTGGCCAGTGCGAGCTTGCGCAGCAGCTGATCGACATGGCCGAACTCGGTGCGCTCGGTGCGCAGGAACTTGCGCCGCGCGGGCACGTTGAAGAACAGGTCGCGTACGTCGACCAGGGTTCCGGCCTTCGCCGGCGTGGGGCGTGGCTCGTCGAACACGCCGGGGGCAAGCTCCCAGCCGTGCTCGGCATCAGCGGTTCGGGAAACCAGCCGCAGCCGCGAGATCGACTGGATGCTGGCCAGGGCCTCGCCGCGAAAGCCGAAGCTGGCCACCGCCTCTAGGTCGTCGAGGTCTTGGATCTTGCTGGTGGCGTGCGGCGAGATCGCCAGCGGCAGTTGCTCGGGCGGCATGCCCTGGCCGTTGTCACGCACCGACAGTTGCTTGACCCCGCCGGCGACCACCTGCACATCGACCCGGTCGGCACCGGCATCGAGCGCATTCTCCACCAGCTCCTTGATCACGCTGGCCGGGCGCTCGACCACCTCGCCGGCGGCGATCTGGTTGACCAGGGACTGCGGCAGTTGACGGATCTCGGCCATGGGGCTCTCGGGGAAGGTCGTCACGAAGCGAAAGCCCGTGATTGTCGCCCGCCGGCCTGCCGGGAGACAAGCACGGCGACACCCCGGCCCGCGAGCGCGAGCACCAGGATTCAGAGCATCGCGTAGCGGGTACCCTGCGGGGCGTGTGCCGTGTAGTAGCTGTTGACGCCCTCGAGGATCGACTGGGCGATCTGGCGCTGATAGCTGGAAGATCGCAGCCGCTTCTCCTCGTCGGGATTGCTGATGAAGGCGCTCTCCACCAGGATTGACGGGATGTCCGGCGACTTGAGTACGGCGAAACCGGCCTGCTGCACGTCGTGCTTGTGCAGCTTAGCGATATTGCCGATACGACCCAACACGCGATCAGCAAAGTCGAGACTCGATTCCAGCGTCTTGGTCTGGGCGAGATCGAGCAGCACCGAGGCGACGTCCTCGTCATGGCCGGACAGCGAAGCACCGCCGACGAAATCGGCACTGTTCTCCTTGGCCGCCAGCCAGCGGGCCGCCTCGGAACTCGCGCCGTTCTGACTCAGGCAGTAGACCGACGCACCCTTCGCCGAGGCGAGACGGAAGGCATCGGCATGCACAGAAATGAACAGGTCGGCCTCTTCCCGGCGCGCGATCTCGGTGCGCTGGCGCAGCGGGATGAAGCGGTCGTCCTCGCGGGTCATCACCGGTGTCAGCCCGGGGGTCGCGGCAATCAGGTCGCGCAGCTGCAGGCCGATATTAAGCACGATGTCCTTCTCTCGCGTGCCGCGCCGGCCGATGGCGCCGGGGTCCTTGCCACCGTGGCCGGGGTCGATCGCGACCACCAGTTCACGGAAGGCGCCCGCACCCGATCGCAAAGCGGATTCCTGCTGTGGAACGTCGGGACGCTCGGCAATCACCGTGTCGCGCCCCCCCCCATGCGGCAGATCGATGACCAACCGATGGGAGCCGCCGCCGGTGGGCGGCAGAATGATGACCTGCGGACGTGCGTGTTTCTTGAGGTCGAAGACCAGGCGGAGGTCGTGTCCTTTGCGCACACCCACTCGCAGCCCCTTGACCACCGGCGAGTCGGGCGTGGATGGCAGGGCGATATCCTGCAAACGGGTCGAACGCACGTCGATGACGGCCCGCGCTGGGTTGTCGAGCAACAACGTGTCGAAATCGACCGGATCGGAAATCGCGAATACGTAGCGGGTAAAACCGTCGTGGCGACCCGCCTCGACACGCGAAACATTGACGGCCCGGCCGGCCAGGGCCGATCCGGCCATCGGCAGACCGAAGGCCACCACACCGGTTCCCAGCGCAGAGCGAAGGAATCGACGTCGATCCGCATTGATCACGGCACGCGCGTCACGGTCATGTTGGGATGAGTTGTTCATGCTCCACCTCTGGCAACACAGCCCCAAGAACGTGTCTTCCGACACGGCACCTACAGTGTGCGCCAAAAAGGAACTTTTTTCAACAATTGCAAGAAGATAGAGCAACCTTCTTGACTCGATAACAGGTGTTTGCTTACCAAATATGGCGCCTGATATCGCAGCGAACCACAACATGATGTGGTTTAAAGCACCGTTGAAAAAACACCACACTCGACCACCGCCCCGGATCAGGTCGCGTTTAGACGCCGCCGCCATTCCTCGCCCACCGGACTGAGCGCTCGGCAGACCACCTCACGGCGGTCGGGACGATCCGGCCGCCCCGACAAGGACAATTCGAGGTCGACTTCGAGCTCACCGCCGGCCTGGCTCAACCACTCCACCAGAAACAGCGCGTGGTCGGCCTCGTCCCGCACGCCGAGGTAGTCGAGCTCCTCCGGATCGGCCAGCCGGTAGAGATCGAGGTGCAGGATACGATCGGGGCCGGCCGGCCGGCATGTCACATCGTAGGGCTCGACCAGCGTGTAGGTCGGGCTGCGTATGGTGCCGGTCACCCCAAGCGAACGCAGGAACGCTCGGGCAAAGGTCGACTTGCCCGCGCCCAGCTCGCCGCGCAACGACAACAGGCCGGACGCCGGCGATACGGCGGCCAGGTCAGCGGCCAACGACTCGACCGCCGCCTGGTCGAGATCGAGGTAACGGTATTCGGCGTTAGCGGCGGCCATCGCCCCACCCCTGCACGACGTCATTCATCGCAACATCAACCCGGCGCCAACCAATACCAACCGGGTCGATACGGCCGTTCAGGCGCCCGCGTATCGGTGCAAACAGGTCACTGGCGGCCATGCCCCATTCACCATGCGCGCCGGCCTCGATTTCACCGGCCTCGGCATGCAGGCAGACCCCGACCTCCATGGCGGCAAACCGCGACAGCCCCATGCCCAGAAGCGCACCTAGCAGGCCGGCCAGCACGTCACCGGTGCCGGCCGTGGCCAGGGCGGGGCTACCCCGCTGGCACACCGCCAGACGACCGCCCTCGGCCAGCACGCTGCCGCTGCCCTTGAGTACCACGCCACAGCCGAAACGCTCGGCGAGCGTGCGCGCCGCCCCGAGTCGGTCGGCGTTGATGGTCGCAGCATCGCACTCGAGGAGCGTGGCCGCCTCACCCGGGTGAGGCGTGATTACCGCAGTGCGCTCGCGCAGCGAATTCGGGCCCAGCAGGCGCAGGGCGTCGGCATCCACCACCAACGGCAATGGGCAATCCCGCAGGGCGCGCCAGGCGGTAATACCCCAGGCGTCACGCCCCAGCCCCGGCCCGATGACCACCGCCGCGGCCTCGCCCGCAAGCCGCAGCAAATCGTGGGCCGTCTCGACCCCGTGCACGATCAGCTCGGGGCGGCCGATATTGAGCGTGGCGGCATGGTCGGGGTGGGTGGCGACGATCACCTTGCCCGCCCCGGCGCGCAGGGCCGCCTCGGCGGCGAGCCTCGCGGCACCGGGCATGCCACGATTGCCGGCAACGACCAGCACGGTCCCGAAGCTCCCCTTGTGACCGTCAAGGGCACGAGGCGCGAACCACATGCCACCGTGCAGCAGCTCGGTCACCGTCTCGTCCGCATCAGACGGGTAACCGAGGTCGGCCAGTACTCGTTCCCCACAGGCGGCGACGGCCGGACCGGTCGTCAGTCCGCGCTTGATGCCGAGAAAGGTCACCGTGCAGTCCGCCGCCAGGGTCAGCGGGTCGGCCGCACCGGTATTCGCATCCACACCGGAGGGCAGGTCCACGGCAAGCACGCCGGGACGGTCGACACGGGAAGAAAGCGCTGCCTCGACGCGTCGCAGGAATGCCGCCGCCTCGCCCTCGATGGCCCGGGACAGGCCAACACCGAACAAGGCGTCGACCACCACATCGGCGGCTCGCAGTGTCTGCTCGATGGCCGCAGGCTCGGCCTGCACCTCGATGCCGGGGGCCGTTGTCGTCAATGCCGCCCAGGCATGCGCGGCACTGCCCTTGAAGGTCGGGCGCGACCAACCCAGCAACTCGACGTCCAGTCCCGCCTCGCGCGCCAGACGAGCGATGACCAGCCCGTCGCCACCGTTCTGACCCGGCCCGACCAGGATGACCAGGCGGCGTGCCGACGACCAGCGTTCCCGCAATTCGGCGAATGCGGCGCCGCCGGCATGCTCCATCAGTCCGTAGGCATCCACACCACCGGAAAACAGCGCCCGTTCGTGGGCCTGGATGGCCTCCACCGACCAGGCTTTCGCCAGGACGGGGTCGGTGGGGGGGCGGATCAGCTTGGGGGCAGAGGTCGACATGGTCTCGTCCGAGGCAGTCAGCCCAGAATATCGGGTCGCGGCAGGAAGCCAAGGGCATCGAACGCCCGCTGGAGAGTCGGCCGGGCGCGGGCAGCGGCGCGTTCCGCGCCCTGGGCGAGGATGGCGTCCAATCCGGCCTCGTCGGCGCGGATATCGCGGTAGCGCGCCGTGATCGGCTCGAGATGCGCGATCACAGCCTCGCCGGTCTCGACCTTGAGCTTGCCGTAGCCCTCGCCCGCCAGCCGGCCCTCGATCGATTCGATCGACTCGTCGCCGAAGATCGACAGCAGCGTCAGCAGGTTGGAGACCCCTGGCTTGTTCTCCGGGTCGAAACGGATATCCATGTCCGAGTCGGTCACCGCCTTCTTGAACTTCTTGAGGATCTTCTTCGGCTCGTCGAGCAATGCCACGTAGCTCGCCTCGGAAGGATCGGACTTCGACATCTTGGTGGTCGGGTCCTGCAGGGACATCACCCGCGCGCCGGCCTTGGGGATGAACGGCTCGGGCACCGTGAAGACGTCGCCGTAGAGCTTGTTGAAGCGCACAGCCAGATCGCGGGTGAGCTCGAGGTGCTGCTTCTGGTCTGCGCCAACCGGCACGTGGGTGGCCTGGTAGAGCAGTATGTCGGCGGCCATCAGCACGGGGTAGTCGAACAGTCCGGCGTTGATGTTGGCCTGGTGGCGCTGCGACTTGTCCTTGAACTGCGTCATGCGCTCGAGCTCGCCCATGTAGGTGTAGCAATTGAGCACCCAGCCCAGTTCGGCATGCGCGGGCACGTGCGACTGGACGAACAGCGTGCTCTTGTCCGGGTCGAGCCCGCAGGCCAGATACAGGGCGAGGAAGTCATAGCAGCGCGAGCGGAACTCGGCCGGGTCCTGGCGCACGGTAATCGCGTGCAAGTCGACCAGCATGAACAGCGCATCGTGCGAGTCCTGCATGTTGACCCAGTTGCGGATCGCGCCGACGTAGTGGCTGATCAACAACTGGCCGGAAGGCTGGATGCCGGAGAGCACCACCGGCGGATTGTCGTTCTTGGGCATATTGAGGTGACTTCTTCAGGCAGGTTGATACGGCGCATTGACCGGCCCGGGACTAGCGTCGCGCCCACCCGGCCGTATAAGGCAGATCATCATAACAAAGCCCGCTCACCGGCCCTTGCTGCTATACAAGAAGGACGTCAATTCGGCCATGATGGACAGAACCGATGAAAGCCATTCTCTTCGACATGGACGGCGTACTTTACGTCGGCGACCGCGCCATCGACGGGGCGGACGAGACGCTGAATTGGTGTCGCCGTCAAGCGATCCCGTTCCGTTTCGTCACCAACACCACCTCGCGCCCGCGCTCAGCGCTGATCAAGAAGCTGCAGCGAATGGGCATCGAGGCGCGGGCAGACGAAATCATTACGCCACCGGTCATCGCTCGGCATTGGCTGAATCAACAGGTCGATGGCGCCGTTGGGCTGTTCGTTCCCCCGGGGACCCGGGAAGAATTCGCCACATTCCGGCAAGCTCACCCGGATGACGAGACCGTTTCGGCCGTGGTCCTCGGTGATCTGGGCGACGGCTGGGACTTTGCCACCTACAACCGGGCGTTCCGCTGGCTGCAGACGAACCCCGACGCGCCCTTGATCGCGCTGGGCATGACACGTTTCTGGGAAGCCGAGGACGGCCCCCGACTGGACGTGGGGCCCTTCGTACGCGGGCTGGAGTACGCCACCGGGCGCAACACGGTCGTGCTCGGCAAACCCAGCGGGGCGTTCTTCCGCCTCGCCGTCGAAAGCCTTGGGGTATCCGCCGGCCAGGTCGTGATGATCGGCGACGACATCGTGGGTGACATCGACGGCGCCCAGCACGCCGGGCTGACCGCCGTGCAGGTCCGGACCGGTAAGTTTCGCCCGGCGGACCTCGAAGGCGAAATTTCCCCCGACGGGGTGATCGATTCGATTGCCGGCCTGGCAGACTGGTGGGAACAGGGGGGTGGTCGGTGACTGCCGACCAGGTGCTGATATTCGCCATCCTCGGGCTGGCCCTGGCCGGGTTTGCCTGGAGGCGCGTTCGCTACGACGTGGTCGCGCTGTTCGCCCTGCTGGCCACCGGACTCACCGGGCTCGTCCCCCTCGAGGAAATATTCAGCGGACTTTCGCACCCGGCGGTCATTACTGTCGCAGCGGTACTGATCCTGAGCCGGGCACTGCTGAACGCCGGGGTGATCGACGTCCTGGCCAGAAAGCTGACCGGGGTCGGCGAACGCCCGCTGGTGCAGGTAGCCACCCTCACCGGCATGGTTGCCGTGAGCTCGGCCTTCATCAACAACGTCGGCGCGCTGGCCCTGCTGATGCCGGTAGCCGTCTGGATGGCCCGTCATTCCGGTCGATCTCCGTCATTGCTGTTGATGCCGTTGGCCTTCGGCTCGTTGCTCGGCGGGACCATGACCTTGATCGGCACCCCGCCGAATATCATCATCGCCTCTTACCGCTCCGAGACAGGCGGCGCCGCCTTCGGCATGTTCGACTTCCTGCCGGTGGGCCTGGTCGTCGCGCTGGCCGGCATCATCTTCATCACGCTGATCGGCTGGCGCCTGACCCCGCATCGCACCCGGCCGGACGATGACGGGGAACTGTTCGAGATCGAGAACTACCTCACCGAGCTCCGGGTTCCCGAATCAAGTAACTACGCGGGACGAAGCGTGCACGAACTGATCGAATCGGTAGCCGACGAGACGGACGTGATGGTCACCGCGTTGCTCCGGGAAGACGAGAAGCGTCGTATGCCCTCGACCTACGAGATGCTTAGGCCCGGCGACGTTCTCCTCGTCGAGGCCGATTCCGACGGCCTGAAGGCCCTGATCGAGGAAACCGGACTGGAACTGGCGGCCGACGAATCAACGGAAGGCGACGAGGAAATCGACGAAGAGGGCGACGAGCCGACCGAACTGACTATGGCCGAGGCGATCGTCGCCCCCAATTCGCGACTGGTGGGCAATTCGGCGGGCGCACTGGCTCTGCGTGAGCGACATGGCGTCAACGTGCTGGCCGTCGCCCGACAGGGTAAGCGCCTGAGACAGCGCATCCGGCACATCCAGTTCCTTCCCGGCGACATCCTGCTATTGCAAGGCCAAGAGGACAGTCTCCCCGCCGTCATGAACCGACTCGGCTGCCTGCCGCTGGCCTCGCGCGGATTTAATATCGGCGCGCCGCGACGGGTGGCACTGGGCGCCGGGATCTTCGCGATCGGTGTGGCCCTGGTCGCCTTCGACGTCCTGCCCGCGGCCACCGCGCTGGTCGGCACCGCGGTGGCGATGGTGATTGCCGGGCTACTGCCCTCCAACGACGCCTATCGCGCGCTCGACATGCCGGTAATCGTGTTGCTCGCCGCCATGCTGCCGGTAGGTCAGGCCTTGGAGACCACGGGCGGCTCGGCCCTGATCGCCGAGGCCCTGCTGGGCACCGCCGACCACCTGCCAGCCTTCCTGGTCCTGGCCCTGCTGATGGTCGCGGTCATGCTGGTTTCCAACCTGGTCAACAACGCCGCCGCCGCGGTCCTGGCCGCCCCGATCGGCATCCAGATCGCGCAGGGCATGAACGCCTCCCCCGATCCATTCCTGATGGCGGTGGCCATCGGTGCCTCATGCGCATTTCTCACGCCCATCGGACACCAGTCCAACACCCTGGTGATGGCACCGGGGGGCTATGAATTCGGCGATTACTGGCGCATGGGACTGCCGCTGTCGGTGCTGGTGGTCATCGTGGCCGTGCCCATGGTCCTGTGGGTCTGGCCACTGGCCGGCTGAGTGGCTGACCCTCGCCCCACGTCGAGTCAGGCCCGGGGTTGGCCATGACTGCACAGACAGGCTTGCCAACCCGGCGAGGTTCTTTTATCCTACGCGGCCTTTGAATTGACCCGCCCGCGTGTCGGCCGCCAAAACGGCTCCGATATCCCAGATCTCGGATATCCCCGGCATGCGCGCAAACAGATTGAGTCGCTCAGGAGACAATCATGGCCCGAGTTTGCCAAGTAACCGGGAAGCGCCCGGCGGTCGGTAACAACGTATCGCACGCGAACAACAAGACCCGGCGTCGGTTCCTGCCCAACCTGCACAAGAAGCGGTTCTGGGTTGAGAGCGAGCAGCGCTTCATCAGCCTGCGCGTGTCCAGCCACGGCCTGCGCACGATCGACAAGGTCGGTATCGAGACGGTCATCGCCGACATGCGTGCGCGCGGCGAGAAGGTCTGAGACACCGCTTACCACTCTATTTCGACAGGTAATACGATATGCGCGACAAGATCCGTCTGGTATCCAGTGCCGGCACCGGCCACTTCTATACCACCGACAAGAACAAGCGGAACATGCCGGAGAAGATGCAGATCAAGAAGTACGATCCGGTAGTACGCAAGCACGTCATGTATAAGGAAGCCAAGATCAAGTAAGGCGATCGGCCGTCGAGAGACGGCCGGCCTCTCTTGATCGGCTCTTGACGGACCCCGCGAGGAAACCTCGCGGGGTTTCTTCGTGCCGAGCTCGTCATGCCTGAACTTCCCGAAGTCGAGACCACCCGCCGCGGCATCGAGCCTTTCCTTGCCGGCCATCAAATCGAGGGCGTCACCGTACGTGATCCGCGATTGCGCTGGCCGGTGCGCGAGGATCTACCCCAATTCCTGACCGGGCGCCCGGTCAAAGCAGTGGAGCGGCGCGCAAAGTATCTCTTGCTGTGCCTCGATCACGGCGACCGGGTGCTGATCCACCTGGGCATGTCCGGCAGCCTGCGGCTGGAGGACCCGGGCAACCCGCCGCGCAAGCACGACCACGTCGAGTGGCGACTCGACAACGGCCGCGCCCTGCGCCTGCACGACCCGCGCCGTTTCGGTGCCGTGCTGACCGACCGGATCGACGCCCCGCACGTGCGCCTGCAAAAGCTCGGCCCCGAGCCGCTCGACCCGGGCTTCGATGGCGACTACCTCGCCACCCGGCTCGCCGCCCGGCGCGTGGCCGTCAAGCAGGCGATCATGAACGCCGAGGTCGTGGTGGGCGTGGGCAACATCTACGCCTCCGAAGCGTTGTTCCTCGCCGGCATCCACCCGGCCCGCCCGGCAGGCGACCTCGAAACCGAAGAGTGCCATCGCCTGGCCGCGGCCATTCGGCAGGTGCTCGCCGCCGCCATCGAACAGGGCGGCACCACGCTGCGCGACTTCCTCGCCCCCTCGGGCAACCCCGGCTACTTCCGTCAGACACTCAGTGTCTACGAGCGCACGGGACAGCCCTGCCGACGCTGCGGCACGCCGGTCGAGCGCGTTGTCCTCGGTCAGCGCTCGACCTGGCTCTGTCCGTCGTGTCAGCCGGAAAGCGGATAGCTGGAAGCTGGAAGCTGGAAGCTGGAAGCTGGAAGCTGGGCGAGATGATCGGCGGGCATTTGCGGCCGTCAACCCTGGCAAAACTGCGGCAGCCTGACCTCTGACTTCTTTCAGGTTCCAGCTCATTCCCCCTCGATCTCGAGCAATTCGCGCACGATCGCATCGACCTCCTCGGTATCCCAGATGATGCCGGCATTGACCGAGTAGTGGACACGCCCGTCAGCCGCCACCAGGAAGGAGGATGGAAAGGCGAAGGCATCGTACTTCGCCGCTACCTCGCCGTCAGGGTCGACCGGCACCGGGAAGGAGACGTCGAAGTCCTGCATGAACTCGCGCAGATGCTCGGGCGACTGCTTGAAGGCGATGGCGTAGATCTTCAGTTGATCGGGATACCGACTGGCCAAGCGTTCCATCGACGGGATCTCCTCGACGCATGCCGGACACCAGGTCGCCCAGAAGTTCACGATCTGCACCCCGTCGAAGTCGGGATCGAGGCTTTGGGTATTGCCCTCGAGATCGGTCAGCTCGAAATCCGGCGCCTCCTGCGGCTCGACCGGCTGCAGGCCGGTCTGGCGCTCGACGGGCGTGGTTCGATCGGGATCGATCGGCCGGACCTCGGCCGGATGGTCGGCACCGGCCAGCAACGGGATCGAACGGAGGATGTCATTCGGCAACGCCCTGACCGCTCGGGCCTCGGCGGCACCCCCGACGATGTCGTCGATCGAATCAAGCGAGTCGAGCCTCGGCTCCTCGAATTCCATGTGGAAATAGTCACGCACCCCGGGGATTACCTGAATGAACAGGTCGCTGCCTCCCTCGAGAAAGCGCTCGCGCAGGTCGAGCAGCCGATGGCGATACACGCCACGCTCGGGCTGGAGCAACATCACCGGCAGGTTGGTCGCATCGACAATCGAGAACAGCTCCGGCTCTTCCCCGGCCACCGGCGCGCCTCGATACAGGCTGGGGAAGATCAACAACGCGCCCGCCAGGGCACCGGGATCATCCGCCCGCTCCTGCCACCAGCGCATGCCGCGCAACGTCGGTATTGCCATCCGGTCGGCAGCCACCACGACGGTGGGACGACCTTCCTGAACCGCGCGTTCGATCAACGAGCCGACCGGTTCACCGTCAAGCCTGCGCACGTTCACGTCGGAACGCGGCAGGAAAAGCGAATCCATCACGTCGACCATCCACACGGTCGCGCCACGGCGAGCCAGCGCATGGGCCACGCTTTCGGGACCGGCCATGTCGCCGTACTGATTGGCGATCCAGAGCACGAGCGGACCGTCGTCCGGCGCGCCCTCCGGCGGCGCGATCACGGCCACGTCGAGTTGCTCGCCGCCGCTCCCGAGTGGCACGGCCAGCTCGGCGCGTGCACCGCTCGCCAGCACCAACAACAGGATGACACCAAGGCCACCCTGCCATGCCCTGCGCATGCCCCACATCATGTTGCCCCTCCGCTTACAGTGCATCGCATCGCGCGCCACGCTCTCGTACAATAGCCGACCGCCCCGGGCAAAGCCCAGGGCGATAAATCCTTAGCATGCTACCAGTTGAACCCCCATGACACACTCGGTCCCCGCCGTCTTCGAAACGCAAATCGACGCCCTGGAGCCAATCCATCGCGGCAAGGTGCGCGACCTCTACCGTATCGACGACGAGCGCATGCTGATCGTCACCACCGACCGGGTATCGGCGTTCGACGTGATCCTGCCCACACCGATACCCGACAAGGGCCGGGTGCTGACCGAAATCTCGCGCTTTTGGTTCGAGAAGAGCAGCAATCTGGTGCCCAATCACCTCTGCGACGATCAGGACTTGGCCGCCATCGTGCCGGACGGGGTTCAGCGCGCCCAGCTCGAGGGCCGCAGCGTGATCGTGCGCAACCTCGAGGCCCTGCCGATCGAGGCGGTGGTGCGCGGCTACCTCATCGGCTCGGGTTACAAGGACTACCAGGCCACCGGCGCGGTCTGCGGCATTACCCTGCCCGACGGACTGCGGCTCGCCGATAGGTTACCCGAACCGATCTACACCCCCGCGACCAAGGCCGACGTCGGCGATCACGACGAGAACATCGATTTCGCCGAGACTGAGCACCTGATCGGGCCGACAATGGCCGCCCAGGTGCGCGACACCGCAATGCGCCTATACCGAATGGCGGCCGACTTCGCCGCCGAGCGCGGC
>JBHEOB010000016.1:0-14983 GCA_046261775.1 Guyparkeria sp. | reverse complement strand
CGACACCAAGTTCGAGTTCGGCTTGGACGCTCACGGCAGGCTGCACCTGATCGACGAGGCACTCACGCCGGATTCCTCGCGCTTCTGGCCGGCCGACGAATACCGCCCGGGCATCAGCCCGCCGTCGTTCGACAAGCAGTTCATCCGTGACTGGCTGGAAACGCTCGACTGGGACAAGACCGCCCCCGGACCTGCCATCCCCGACGAGATCGTCGCCCAGACCCGCGAGCGCTACCTGACCGCCTATCGTCGCCTCACCGGCGAGGACCTCCCCGGCATCGCATGAGCGCATCCGCCACCGATCCCCGCGGCTGGGTGGTGCTGGCCACCGATACCGGTGTCGGCAAGACCGTGGTCTCCTGCGCGTTGGCCCGCCTGCTGATCCAGCGCCGGCTGCTTCCGCGGGTGAGAAAGCCCGTCGAGACCGGCTGCGAGATCGTCGATGGCGAACGCCAGCCTGCCGACGGCATTGCCCTGCGCGAGGCCGCCGGTCGACGCGAATCCCTCGAAACGATCTGTCCGATCCGTTACCTGACGCCAGTGGCTGCGCCGGAGGCGGCCTGGCGCGAGGGTGATCGTCTCGAATTCCTCTCCCGGCTTGCCCCGGTCCTCGACGACAGCCTGACCGGGCTGGCCGACGACGAGCGGGTCATCATCGAGAGCGCCGGCGGCCTGCTCTCGCCGCTCGCCGAGGATGCACTCAATACCCGCCTGGCCGAGCACACCGGCCTGCCCGCCCTGCTGATCACCCCCGACCGGCTGGGCACGCTCTCTTCCACCCTCGCTGCCGTGGAATCCCTGCACCAGCGCCGGATTTCCCTCGCCGCCGTCATCCTCAATCGACGGCCGGAAGACCCAACCGGCACGGACTGCCCGGACAACGCCGCTTCGTTGCGCGAATGGCTGCCGCGCCTGGTTCCCGACCCACCCCCCGTTATTCCCTTCGACGATCCGCAACAGGCCAGCGCCCTGCTCCCCCTGTTCCGGTAAGCATCTCTCTGCCCTTTGGCAATAAATGCACAAGGCTTGAAATAAACCAGGCTTATGGTGCATATTCCCCGCATGATAAGTAAATTTTATCTAGGCATTACCCGGGATCGGGTGAGTTGTTGCTCGCGCCAGGACGGCAACTGATCGAGGGGGAGAGAACGAATGACCAGACATACCAGCAAACGCGCCATGTTCGCGCTGGCCATCGGGGGGGCGAGCATGGCCCTGTCGGTGCAGGCCGAGAGCACCCCGGCCGCTGATCCGGCCGGACTGATGGCCGCGCAGACCTGCGCCGGCTGTCACGGCACCAAGGGCTATATCGAGGACTCGGCGTACGTTCCGCTGGCCGGCATGCCGCGCGAGCGGTTCATCACGGCGATGGAATCGTTCGCCGATGGTTCGCGGCCGTCGACCCTGATGGGGCCGCTGGCGCGAGCCTTCACCGACGACGAGATCGCCGCAATGGCCGACTACTTCGAGGCGCAGCCAAAAGAGCGTGCCCAAGCAATCGACCAGGCAGACAAGCAACAGGTGGAGGACTGAACCATGAATCGTCGTGATTTTATCAAGCTGCTCGGTGCCGGCACCGCCGCCGGAGCCTCCACGGTTGCCACGCCCCTGGCGCGCGCGGAAAGCGCGCCGCACGTCGTGATAGTAGGCGGCGGCGTGGGTGGGGCCACCGCCGCCAAGTACCTGAAGCTCTATGCCCCGCGCACCCGGGTCACCATCATCGAGCCCAAGCACGAATACCAGCGCTCCTACGGCTCGTCCGAGGTGATCACCGGGCAGATCGAGCTTGAGGACACCGTCATCTCATACGACGACCTCAAGACTCGGCATGGCGTGGAATTCGTCCATGACGCGGTCGAGGCAATCGACTTCGAGCTCAAGCAGGTGCAGACGAGCGACGGCACGCGTCTCGACTACGACCGTCTGGTCGTCTCGCCGGGCGTGTCGTTCGACTTCGACGCGATCGACGGACTGACCGCCAAACTCGCCGAGACGAAACTCCCGCACGCCTGGGATGCCGGCGAACAACTGGTCGTCCTTAAGGATCAACTCGAGTCCCTGCCCAAGAACCCCACGGTGGTCATCGGGCCGCCGCCCAACCCCTACCGCTGCCCGCCGGGGCCCTACGAGCGCGCCGGGCTGATCGCCCAGTGGTTGATCGACCGTGGCGATACCGAGGCACGCGTGGTGATTCTCGACCCGAAGAACGGCTTTACCACCGACTACACCATGCTGCACGCCTGGAACGACCTCTACGATTTCAACGTACCGGAGCCGGCCCGCTCGAAGTACAGCGACGAGGAGTGGGCGCAGTTGACGGTGCACGAAAAGACCGGGCCGATCGAATGGGTCATGGGCGACCTGGGCGGGCGCATCCTCTCGGTGGATGCCGAAACGATGACCGTCGAGGCCGAGGCCGGCACCTTCGAGGCGGACATGATCAACATCATCCCGCCGCTGAAGGCCGGTCAGATCGCCATCGATCAGGACCTGGCCGACGAGTCGGGCTGGTGTCCGGTCGACCAGCGCACCTTCGAGTCCACCCGTCACGCCAATGTCCACGTCATCGGCGACTCCTGCATCGCCGGTGCCATGCCCAAATCGGGCTACGCGGCCAACAGCCAGGCCAAGGTGCTGGCCATCCAGCTCAAGGCACTGCTGGGAGGTAACGAACCGATCGAGCCGGTATTCCAGAACACCTGCTACGCGCTGGCCGGCAATACCGACGTGGGCATGTTCGTCGCCGATGTCTTCCGCATGGACGGCGACACGATCGTGCGAGTCGATGAGCAGCGCTACCTGCCCTTCGATGCCAGCGAGTCGTTGTATCGGATGGCGGCCCTTTACCAGCACAACTGGATGAAGGCATTCACCGACGACTGCTTCGCGTGACCCGGCTTTAACCTCCGCGGCCGACGCCAAGCCGTCGGCCCGACTGATCACAGGAGGATCCTGACATGGATCTGATCGGACTCTTTCCCACCTGGTACGAACCGGCGATCGGCTCGGGCTGGGTGATCGGACTGATCGCCACCATCCACGTGTTGTTCTCGCACACGGCGGTGGGTGCGGCGATCCTGTTCGCCGTGCTGGCCTACATCGGCATGCGCGACGACCGGCCGGAACTGATCGATTTCATCAAGAAATACGGCCTGTTCCTGCTGGTCTTCTCCTACATCCTCGGCTCGATCACCGGGCCGGGGATCTGGTATTCGACCACGGTCGGCAGCCCGCGCGGCATTTCGGCATTGATCCACAACTTCGTCTGGAAATGGGCGACCGAGTGGGTGTTCTTTGTCATCGAGGTGATCGGCGTCTACATGCTGGTCTACATGGCCGGCAAGCTGGATCGACGCACCTACATGAAGGTGGCGGTGATCTTCGGCCTGACCTCCTACACCACCATGCTGGCGATCGTCGGCATCCTGTCGTTCATGATGATGCCGGGCATGCCCGAGAAGTGGGCCGCCGAGGGTGGCTACCTGTACGGCTTCTACGGCCCGAACACCTTTGCCCAGTTGATGATCCGCACCGCCTTCATGTTCACCATGACCGCCGTGGTCGGGGGCATCGTCGCCGCCGGGCTCAAGGACGAGGTCTTCAAGCGCTGGTTGCTCAGGCGCCTGGCCATCCTCGGCGGGCTCTCGGCGATCGTCGGCATCTCGCTGTACCCGTGGTACCTAGGCACGCTGCCGAGCATCGCTCACCTGGTGATGGAAAACCGCCTGCCGGACTACTTCACCCCGTCGATCCTGATCGTGCTCGGCGCGATGCTGGCCTACTTCGCCATGACCTTCTTCCGTCCGAAGCTGGTCACCGCGAGCGTTGCCGGGTTCGCCACGCTGGCGATCCTGGTGCTGGGTCTGTGGCCGGGCGAGACGGTCCGCGAATCGGTGCGCAAGCCCTACATCGCCGGCCAGTACCTGTACTCCAACCAGGTCATCGGCCATGACGTGCCGGGCATGGGCGTGAAATCCGAGATCCCGACGCTGGAGAAGGTGGGCTTTACCCACGCGCACGTGTTCTGGCCGGAATCGCAGAAGGAGATCACCCGCGAGAACACCATGGACGTGGGACGCAATCTCGCGATCACCGCTTGCAGCAACTGCCACTCGCTCTCCGATACCGGCATCCGCCCGCTGAAGAACTACTTCCCGAAACAGGCGGACATCGAGGGCATCAGGACATACCTGCTCGGGGCGCTGGCGACCGGCAACACCATGTACATGCCGCAGATACCGCTCAAGGACGACGAGGCCGAGGCGCTGGCCGTCTACATCGCCAGCCTCAATGACCCCGAGGCCGTCGCAGCCTATCTCGACGGCGACAAGACGGCACTGCTCGACAAACCCAGCCGTGAGGAGGACCAGTAATGGATACCGCCATGCTCTACGCCCTGCGCGATCCGCTGGGCATCCCGGCCCACCCGATGATCTTCCTGATCCTCGGGGTGGCCACCTGGGCCCTGCACATCGCCGCGGTCCACGTGCTGCTCGGCTCGTCCGTGTTGGCGATCCGCGGGGCGCTGTCGAAGGACGATCACTGGCGCCGGCTGGCCGACGCCATGGTCAACACCGCCAAGGTCGCCGTGTCGGTGGCCATCGTCATCGGTGTCGCGCCATTGCTGTTCGTCCAGGTGATCTACGACCCGTTTTGGTACACATCCAACGTGCTCTCGGCGTGGTGGGTAATCGCGTTCATCTTCATCCTGATCGTGGCCACGCTCGCCTTGTTCATCTTCTACGCGCTCAACCACGGCCTGCGCACGAACAAGACGCGCTGCCCGGGCTCGATGATCGTCGCGGTGCTGCTGTTCCTGGTAGTTGGCTTCATCATGCACGCGCTGTCCGTGCAGATGCTCGAGCCGGACCAGTGGCAGGAGTGGTATGCCCCCAACGGCGTCATCGATGCATCGGGCCGTTCGATCCATGCCTTCAACCTGTGGCGCTTCGGCTTTTTCATCGCCCTGTCGATCCCGGTCATCGGTATCTGGCTCTTTGGCTACCGTCGTTACCTTCAGGGGCGCAAAGAGGAAGACTCGGGCTACCTCGAGTTCCTCAAGCGCACCGGTACGCGCCTGGGCGCCGTGGGCACCCTGGTCTCGCTGGCCCTGCTGGTCTTCTGGATGCGCGGCCTGCCCGAGGATATCGCCGGATTCGCCACGGGCATCTGGCCGATCGCGGCAGCGGCTGCCCTGATCGTCGCCGCTGCCTTCCCGTTGTTGCTGGGCAAGCGCCTCGACCAGGGTCTGTGGGGTTACGCGCCGATCCTCGTGGCGACCCTCGCCATGATCGTCGTTGCCACGATGCGCGAGGCGGTGCGCTGGGTGACGCTCTTCGGCGTCCATGGCTACAACCCGCTGGACTACAAGATCGTCATGGACTGGTACTCCACCGGCCTGTTCTTTCTCACCTTCGGCGTGCTGGGTGGGGCGGTGGCCACCTACCTGCTCACCGTCGCCTGGCAGGCCGGGCAGACCGAAGGCACCTACACCCCGTCACGGGCCGTCAACCGTATCGGCACCGCCGGCGTCGTCCTGCTGCTGCTGTGGATCGCCCAGTACTTCGGTTTCGGTCTGTGGACCGCTTACGCATGAGGAGGAGTCACGAGATGACACGCAACCATCCCAACCGTTCGGGGGCCCATTGGGCCGCCGCGGCTCTCGCCGGCGCCTTCCTTGCCACCCTCGCGGTGTCCAGCGGGCAGGCCGCCGAGCCGTCGAAAGACGTCGTCAAGTGGTCACCGTCATCCTGGCAAAAGACCATGCGCGAGATGCCCACCGGTGATGCCGCCCGCGGCGAGGAACTGCACGACCAAGAGTTCTGCGCCTCCTGCCACGGCGAACACGGCGAGTCGTTGACCGAGAACTGGCCGCATCTGGCCGGCCAGCGTGCCGAGTACACCTACAAGCAACTGGTCGACTACGCCGAACATCGACGCCGCGAGGACAACCGCGCCCATATCATGAACACGATCAGCGAGGGTCTGAGCGAGCAGGAAATGGCCGACCTGGCGGCGTTCTATGAGGCGCAGGGACTGCCCGACAAGGCAAAGCCGGCCGAATCCCACTCGGCCCACGAACTGATCACCGTCGGCGATCCCAGCCGTCTGATCACGCCCTGTGCGGCCTGTCACGGCAGCAACGGCTCCGGCGGCATCAACGAGTCGCCGACACTCCGCGGCCAGCCGGAGGCCTATTTCGTGCGCACCATGGAGTTGTTCCGCGACGGCAAACGCCACAATGACGTGGCCCAAGGCATGTCGCAGTTCGCCGAGCCGTTGACGGACGAGGAAATCGCCGCGTTGGCCGATTACTACGCGGTCGACTGACCCGGCGACTCACCTCTGCAGTCCGTGCAAACCGCGCCTCCGGGTGCGGTTTTTTTGCAGACAGCTATGCAGCCATCACAACCTGAAGGCAACGGATGTTCAAGCCGGCAGCGCCTGACGGCGCCATCCGCATCGATAGATCTGGATCCACGGGAAGCTGTTGACCGCCTGGTACTGAGAGGCATTGCACCAGCCACACCTGCCGGGCGGCACGACGAGCAGCGGAGGCAACCGGGCTACATCCCGCCAGCGCTCGGCGGCCAATTCAATGAGAGGCAGCACCGTCGTCAAGATCGCCCGTGATCGTGGGCGACAGCCGGATAATCTCTGCCCTGCTATCGTCTGATCCTGAGTACTTACCCAAACCGCAGCCAAACGTCCGATGACATCATGCAACTGATGGGAACGGCGCACGTGACGGCGCCGGCCCGAACCTGGAGGATCAAAAATGAGCGAACCAACCGTCGATCGGCGCGCCCTGGCATTGTGGATGATTGCCAGCCTCGCCGTAGCGATAGCGCTGATATGGATCGGCGCCGATCTTCACCCGCCCGGCGCCGCGAGCGCCCGAACCTTGCCGGCCTCGCCGCTGACGGGGGCCATGGGGTTTGCCTTCCTACTTGCCTGGGCGGCGTTCGCCTATGCCGCCTCGATCACCACCCCGCACCGCGGGGCAGAGCAAGCGGGCCTCTGGGCATCACTGCTCTTGCCGCTGGTCGTGGTGGCATTTCTCGGGGCGGAGCAATCCCTGGCCGCCCTGCTCCTGGCGGCCGTCTGGCTGGCAACATTGATCTGGACGGCATGGCAACTCGCCCGTCGCGAGGCGCTTGCCGGCCTGATGATGCTGCCGGTGATCGGCAGCGCGATCGCCAGCCTGCTGCTATCGGTCACGCTCTGGGTATTGCCTTGAGGCACGAACCGGCACACGACTGATACGCCGCGGGCTCGATCAACTCGATATTCGCTGGCAGTTATGTAATCAGCCAACCAATAGAAAGGCCGCCAGATCCATGATCGGCGGCCTTCGTCATTAGCGGTGGACCGGCGTGTCAGCCCTCGCGCCAGTGCAGATCCAGCCAGCAACGTGGCAACGCCTCGCCGGACGGGAACTCCAGCTCCTCCTTCTCGAAGGACTCCTCGTCCTGCATTTCCTCGCCTGCGTGCTGCCGGCCCATCACGCTCGGCAGGGCCGGATCGGCGAGAGTTTCCATGTCGATGATCTCGATCATGTCGTCATTATCCTTGCGCTTGAGAAACATGCGCCGTTCTCCTTGTTCGGGGAAATGTTGGAAAAATCACCTTGGGCTCGGCTCAGAGACGTTCCGGCAGCGCCGCACGAATCTCCTCGGGCGAGCGTGCCGAAAAATCCTTGGCTTTGTCGGCCACCATCACCGCCTGCAAGTCCTTGCCTATCGCCTCGCGCAACTGGCCCAGAAACCCGGGCGCGGCCATGAGGTAGAACCGTTCCATTCGACCCTGCTGCAGGGCCTGACCAAGGGCGGCGACCACATCGCGGGCGAAGCGCTTGGCCTCCACGTCACGCACGCTATTGGGCGGCTCGTAGGCGTGCATGGCATCACCCTTGCGATCGCTGGTGGAACCCGGTCGATCGGTTTCCAGATCCGCGTCCGATAGCCGCGCCGCGACATTGGATAACGAGGCCACCTCCTCGAGCGCTCCCTTGGGCGCGGGACGGCTGGATGGATGCGCCTCGCTGCCTCGATATGCCCCGCTGTTGTCGCGGACGGCAAAAAACCGCGCCCGAGCCTCATCGGCAACCACTATCCAAGTTTTCATGAAACGGACCTCCTCGCGATGTCACGTAATTCGACCTGAGTGTATACGTTAGAAAATGGACCTGCCGGCCGGTGACACTGGTCGCCGGGCAAACAAAAAACCCCGCCAATTGGCGGGGTGGAGCGTTCGGAGCAACAATCTGAATCAGTAGAGCTGCGCCGGGTTGACCGAGGTCGCCCCGTCGTCGACATACATGCCGTATTCCTTCATCGAGCCGTCGTACAGGGACACATTCTCGTTGCCCATGATCTCACTGGCGACGAACCAGATACCCGAGGCAAGGTTGCCCGAGTTGCAGTAGGCTACGGCCGCACCGGTCGGCTCGACACCCTGGAACTCCAGGATCGAGCGATAGCTGGATTCCGGCAGGAAATTGGCCGCTGCGCCATCCGCACGAACGAGCACGCCGGTGGGCACGTTCTTGGCGCCGGGGAGATGGCCGGGCACGGTCTTGGACTTGCTGAACACACCCAGATACTGTCTCAGCGGGCGCGCATCCAGCAGCTGGATCTTGCCGTCCGAATCGACCGCCTCACGCGCCTCGGCGTAGGTCGCCAGTATCTCGTCACGCTCGTCGGTAGCCTCCCAATCACCGGCCTCGACCTTCTCCGGCTGACCGGTGCCGGCATCGAAACCAGCAGCCAACCAGTTGGCCAGACCGCCGTCGAGCAGGGCCATGTCGTCATGCCCGAAGTACTTCATCTGCCAGTACAGGCGCGTGGCCTGGGTGTAATCCGAGCCGGAAAGGCCCAGAGGTACGATCACCACCGAGTCGTCCTTGTTCACGCCCAGGGCCTGCACGAAGGATTCGAAGTCGTTCTTCTCCGGGATCAGCTTGCCGACCTTCTTGCCGTTTTCCATGCGCTCGACGCGGACCTTGCCCCACTCGACGAATCGGGCCCCCGGGACGTGGCCGGAAACGACGGACACGACCTTCTTGCCCTCGACCGTCTCGTATTTCGGCGCCATGGCGAACGCCTTTTTCGAACCGGCGATCTGCAGGACGGTGACCTGTTCGAGGTTGTCATTCAGCCACTGCGGATCAACCACCGGACCAGGAACCTCCATGGCCATGGTTCCTTGGGCCACGACCAGCGCGGCCGCGCCAGCGGGAACGGCAAGAAATCGCTTGAAATCCATATGACTCAACTCCTTATTCGTGCAACAACAAAACGGCGTCAGTCGACGCCGCAAAACCACCCTCATACGGGTGGGGAAATCTGTCGGGATTGAAAGGCCGCGATTTGGCGTGACCATTCGGCAAGCTCCGCATCCATGTCCAGCGCGCATTCACTCAAAACGTGGCGCGTGCGATCGGCCAACACCGCCGGATCGGGCCATTTGCCGTCCGCCATCATCAACGCCCGGTCACGCGCCTGGAGCAACTGCTGAATCCGGGGCATCAGCAAGGCCACCAGGGCGGTCAACCACCGCCCGATCAACCAAGACGGCCGAGCGCGATTGATCTCGAACCCGTGCGGCAATCGGGCCAACAGTGCGTCGGCCGGACGAAGTGCCTCGCCGGTCACCCAACCATTGGTGGTGAACAGGCGTTGTGGCCGGCCTCGGTTATCCATGGAGACCGCCACCACATGGCTGAATCCGGGATCGCCATCCTCGGCAATGAACAGGTGAAAGTGGCCGTGTTCAGTCGATGACCATTCGGCCGGATCGTGCGCGTGATAATAGAAACGGGCACCGCTGGCCGGGTCACGCGCATCATCCGCAGGGAAGTGCGACCAGTAGTCGAAGCCGTCCTCGTCGTGGTCCCGGAACAACTCGGTGAGTACCGTCTGGTTGTCTGCAGCCAGCGAGGCCTGGATCGAATGCCATTCATCACTTGCCGCCAATCCGGCATCTAGCCAGTCATCGGGCATCGTGTCGAGGGACACGCCATTCACCGGATGCACTCAAACCGTCGGCGGCAATCGCTCACTGACCGCCCGGCGCACAGGGATTACCACCGCGGCCGGACGGAGCACAGGGATTGCCACCACGGGCCGACGGGGCACAAGGGTTGCCGCCACGAGCCGACGGGGCGCAGGGGTTGCCACCGCGAGCCGATGGGGCACAGGGGTTGCCACCGCGAGCCGACGGGGCGCAGGGGTTGCCGCCGCGAGTCTGTGCGGCGGCCGACATCGGCACCATCGTGGATGCCGCGAACGACGCCCCCACAGTAAATGCCACGGCCGGCATGGACATTTTCAGCGCACGTCGGGCACGGGCCTGGCGGGTAATTTTGTTCGAATCCATCTGCTCAACTCTCCTCTGACAGGGTTGGACGGCCACTGACACGATCAGGCAGCCACCCGGTTGAATCACACAATTCTCTTCGCCTCACTCGGTCTCGTTGCGGCGACCGGCAGTCGCCTCCCGACCGAGATCCCGTCCCAGTTCATCGGTTTTACCGGGGTCGTGGCCCTCGGTGATGTCATCGGCGCTGTACACGCCGTGGCTGCGCTTTTCGAGCGCGCGACCGGCAAAAAAGCCGCCCGCCAGCATCAACAGCATAGCCACCACCACCAGCCACGGCGAAACGCCCAGCAGCTCCGGTATGGTGCGAGCGGACACCTGCGCCCCGTTTACCGCGGCCTGGATGAAATCGCTGTCATAGACGCCGGCAAAGGCCCAGACACCAACGACCATGCCGAGCATGAAAATCAGCCCGTCGATCCGACCGCTGCCGAGGCCGACGGCCGAGGTGCCAGGACAGTAGCCACCGATGGCGAACCCGGCGCCGATCAGAGCCGCCCCGAGCACGGTGCCCCAGAGATACATCTCGGCAACGTAGAAGCTCTGGGCGCCGAAGGTGTTGTTCACCTGCAGCAACAGGATGCCGATCGCGGCCACGATGATGGCCGTGAACATCACCTTGAACACCGACCAGTCGGTCAGGCGAAACTGGGCGGTGAGCTTGCAGGGAGAGCCGAAGCCGGCCTGCTCCAACACGAAGCCGAACAACAAGCCGGTGGCGAGTGCGGTACCCGCGGTGCCGTAATCCATTACCAGACCCTCCGCATCAACAGACTGATGACGATCCCGACCACGAAGAACACGATCAGGAAAACGAAACCGGCCACGCCCAGCATGGCGGTATTGGACAGACCCACGCCGCTGGTGCAACCGGCGGCCAGGCGGGAACCGAAGCCGGCCAGCAGACCGCCGCCAAGCGCCAGCATCAAGCGCGGGGCCACGCCGATGCGGCCGGAACCACGATCGACCTTCAGACGAAAACGGCCCGAGGATACGGAGGCGAGGATGGCGCCAATGAAGATGCCCACCACGGCGACCACGATCCACGAGGCCAAGGGATTGCCCTGAGCCATACCGCCAAGGTAGCCGTTTTCACGGGTTGTCTCGGGGGCCACCTGAAGACCGACTTCGGTAGCGACGCGAGCGAAGGCACCCGAAGAACCCATGCCGTTACCTACCAGCACGAAGGTGAGCAAAACGACAAGGCCTAGCACGATGCCGGCGATGAAGGGGGGCCACAATGGCCGAACTTGGCAAGACATTCCCTGCTGGACCTCCTGGAATCAGCAATCAAAAAATCCCTGAGCCGCGCCATAGCGGTGGGCTTGTCGACATCAACAACCGTGGCCGGCACTCAGCCCTCCACGGCGACCTCGTTAAAAGGCAGCCGCTTCGGCCTCGAGGAACGCGAGCGACGAGTACTTGCCGATGTTCTCGTCGAAGCCGTTGGTCACCCGGGCGTAGTACTGCACCCGTTCATCCTCGAGCGCATAGGCCTTGGCCTGATCGGGCGCCGCCATTTCCTGAACAGCCTTTTCGGCCGCCTCGTAGATACCCTGGAAAAAGATGCGGTTGTGCTCGATCAGGTCGTTGGCCGGGAAGCCGTGCGCCGGGACCCAGAATGCGCCCGGCACGTTCTGCTCGAGGCCATCGAACGCCTTGAACGTCCCGAGGAAACTGCCGTCGTCCATGTAGGCGATGCGGTTGTTCATCGCGATGTCGCCGACGTGGACGATCTTCTTCTCCACCAGTTCGAGGCTGATGTCCGACGGGGTATGCGCGGTGCCGTAGAAGTGCACCCGGATCGTCAGGTCGCCGAAATCGAATTCGTCGCCGTGGCCGACGACCTTGTTCGGCGGCGTGACCACCGTCCCCTCGATCGCGTTACCGGTGGAACGCTCCATCAGGCTGACCCAGAAGTCCCCTTGGTTGGAACGAATGGCCGAGGCGGTCTTCTCGTGCGCGTAGATCGGCACGTCCGGGTTTTCGTTGACGAAGGCATGATTACCGAGCCAGTGATCGCCGTGGTAATGCGTGTTGAAGATGGCAACGATCGGCTTGTCGGTGAATCCGCGGATCTGGCGCAGCGCCATGCGGCCGATCTGCAGGGATGACCCCGTGTCGATGACCACCACGCCCTTCTCGGTGATCACGAAGGTGATGTTGCTCATCATCCCCTGGTTCTCCTCGGAGGGGAAACCCCAGGGAGAGACGATGCAGTAGACGTTTTCCGCGAGCTCGGTCGCCGGGATATCCGGCATTGGCGGACCTTCGATGACCAGCTCTTCGTCAGCGAACACCTGCGAGGACCACGCCAAAGGCGCGGCGGCCACGCCGGCAGTGGCCCCGATGTTGCGCAGGAAACGACGGCGAGATGCCAGGAACTGCTGCTTGGATTCCATTGCCTTGTCCTCCGATATGCCCGCTCTCGCTTTCGGGGATCTCCACGGGGCCGAATTTTCTATAAGAAGTCGGACCCCGTGGGCAAGCAGGCCGTGTTTATTAGCTATTTCTAAATAATGATCGCCGCGCCCCGAAATTTCAACGTTACGGCGATCGACATTGTTGATCCGACGTCAAGTTTTCTTCTGTCCTCAAGGTCGTCCAACTACACTATGATGCCTCATTGACTCCCGTATAGCCGCGAATTCATGTCCTGCGCCAATCATCATCAGTGCATCGACGACGCCCTCGCCCGCGCCGAGGCGATCTGCGCGCGCTCCGGCGCCCGCCTGACGCCGATCCGGCGCGAGGTACTGCGCGAGATCTGGTCCAACCACGAGGCCACCAAGGCATACGACCTGATCGAACGCCTGTCGAGACACGGCGGGCAGACGAAGCCACCGACGGTATACCGCGCCCTCGACTTCCTGCTAGAGCAGGGCCTGATCCATCGTATCGAGAGCCTGAATGCCTTCGTCGGCTGTGAACACCCGCAGGAGGCGCACCAGGCCATCCTGATGATCTGCGACCAATGCGGCGACATCCGCGAGGAAGACGATCGATCCGTGCACGCGGCACTGCGCGACCTGGCCGACCAGAGCGGCTTTACCGCCCGCTCGGCCGTCATCGAACTGCGCGGCCTGTGCGGGAACTGCCGCAACGCGCACTAGCAGCGCCCAACACCATCCGCCCGCCACCGCAATTGATACGCCGAATGCACTCAGCACCGAACGCCAAGACCATTGCCGCCCTGCGCCGCGACCAGATCCTCCACTGCGAACTGCTCGGCCAGTATCTGACCCTGCATTCGACCTGGGGATTATTCTCCCCGCGCGAGATCGACGCCGGCACACGACTCTTGCTCGAGCACGCCCCGATCCCGCCGGCCGGCAGCCGCATCGTCGATCTGGGCTGCGGCTACGGCCCTATCGGCGTGGCCATGGCCAAGGCCTGCCCGGACAGCCGCGTCACCCTGCTGGACAAGGACTTCGTCGCGGTCGATTACGCCGAGGGCAATCTGGCCCGCAACCACTTGGCAAACGCCAAGGCCCGGCTATCGAATGGCCTGTCGGCGATGGATGGCGAGCGGTTCGACCGGCTCTACTCGAACGTGCCGGCCAAGGTGGGCAAGGAGATGTGGCGGATCATGCTGTTCGACACCTGGCGGGGTCTCGACCGCGGCGGCGAGGTCTGGTTCGTGTCGATCAACGGCCTGCGCGAGTACTTCAAGCGCACGATGAAGGAGCAGTTCGGCAACTACGACAAGGTCAAGCAGGGCAAGACCTACACGGTTCATCGCGCGATCAAGGAGTAATCCGGCCGCGAGCCGAAGGGGTTACACCACCCGCCTTCGGATGCGATAGATGGCATGCTCGCCGAACCAGTGGGGCAATGTGCGCAACAGCGGCGAACTGCGCCGGGCCTGGTCGACCACGGCCCGGTCGAGTATCTCTATCCCCAATCCCTCGCAGAGCGACTCGAAGTCGCGCAGCGTGCACAAGTGGATATTGGGCGTGTTGTACCAGGGGTTGGGCAGGGCCTTGGTGGTCGGCATCATCCCTTGCACGCCCAACTGCCAGCGATTGCGCCAATAGCCCATGTTGGGGAAGGTGACGATGCCCTCCGAGGCGATATCGAGCATTTCGCCGAGCAAGCGCTCGGGGTGGCGGATGGCCTGAATCGTCTGGCTGACCAGCACGTAATCGAAACTGCGCTTGCCGAACCAGTCCCTTATGCCGTCGTCCAGGTCCGCCTGAATGATGCTCAGATCCGACGCCACACCGCGCGCGACCAGCTCGTCATCGACCTCCATACCGACGCCCTGCACGGAGCGCTCGGCGATCAGGTGGCGGAGCAGTGCCCCGTCACCGCAGCCCAGGTCGAGCACGCGCGCATCCTCGCGAATCCAGCCGGTAACGATGTCCCAGTCGGGGCGGTTCATGCGACACCCTCCTTGGCGCCTGGCTGCGTGATCAGGCCGCGGGCGATGTTGTCAAAGTAACCACGCAGCACCTGATGGTAGTACGGGATTGGCATCAGGAAGGCATCATGACCCTGATGCGCCTCCACCTCCGCATAGGAGACCGACTTGCCGGAGGCCAGCAGCGCGCGAACGATCTCCTTGGATCGCACCGGCGAGAAGCGCCAGTCAGAGGTGAAC
>JBHEOB010000015.1:23361-30630 GCA_046261775.1 Guyparkeria sp. | reverse complement strand
ATCTCGTCTGCCGGCGGCCGGTGCTGCCAATCGACCAGGTCAAGCTGGATTACGCCGACCACGTCCTCGGCGTAATCCTGGGACAAGCGCGCCTGTTGCGAGGCGATGCTGCGCGCGTACACCGTCTTGATCGACTCGTGATCGACCAGCCGCGATTCGACATCGCGAACCAGCTCGTCCACCTCCCAGACCGACAGGTCGCCGCGCGCCTGCACCTGTACCTGGGCAAATCTCGGCTCGACCTCGGGGAAGAAATCCACCCCACGCCCCCATTCGTCATAGGCCACGTACAACGCCGCGGTGAACAGCACAACGAAGCCGAGCGTCTGTCCCGGGAAGGTCACGGCCCGGCGCAGCACCCTCACGTAGCGCGCGCTCACGCCATCGAGTTCCTCGAAGCGCCCCGCCTCGGCGGCCTCGATCTGCCGCACCTGCTCGGGGCGGCTCGCCCCCTGGCCCCTGGAAATCGCCGCCGCGAGCACCGGGATGAACACCAGAGCCATCGCTAGCGACATCAGCAGGGTGACGATGACGGTCGCGGGGAGATAGAACATGAACTCGCCCACCAGCCCCGGCCAGAACAGCAGGGGGAAGAACACCGCCAGCGTGGTGGCAACCGAGGCGATGATCGGCCAGGCCATCCGTTGGGCGGCGGCCAGATACGCCCGACGACCGTACCCCTCGGCCAGGTAGCGATCGGCCTGCTCGATCACGACGATCGCCCCGTCGACCAGCATGCCCACCACCAGGATCAGGGCGAACAGCACCACGATATTGAGCGTGAACCCCATCAGGTACAGGGTCAGCACGCCCCCGAGAAAGGCACCGGGGATCGCCAGCCCCACCAGCCAGGACGACCGGCCACCAAGGGCGAAGACGATGGTGAGCATGACCAGCAGGATCGCGGTGAGAACGTTGTTCTCCAGGTCGCCGAGCAACTCGTCGATGTCTTCGGCGCTGTCCTGCAGATAACGGACTTCGATGCCGCCGGGCCACTCGGCCTGCGCCTGCTCGATCACGGTGCGAGTGGTGGCCACCGTCTCGAGGATGTTCGCCCCGGCACGCTTGCGGATCTCGAGCGAAACCGCCGGCTGGCCGTCAACGCGCGCGAAGCCTTCCGGGTCCTTGAAGGTGCGGCGCGCCTCGCCGATTTCCTGAAAGGTGACCACGGTTCCCCCCGTGGCGATCACGGGCAGATCGAGCACGTCCTCGACCGACTCGATTACCCCGGGCACCTTGAGGTTTAACCGCCCGGCACCGGCGTCCAGCGCCCCGGCAGCCACCAACTGGTTGTTGCGCTCGATCGCCGCCACGAGATC
Organism: Guyparkeria sp.; assembly: GCA_046261775.1. Lineage (GTDB taxonomy): Bacteria > Pseudomonadota > Gammaproteobacteria > Halothiobacillales > Halothiobacillaceae > Guyparkeria. The sequence continues at coordinate 29,311 of JBHEOB010000015.1, read as the reverse complement.
GCCGAGAGGCAGGCGATAGGTCTCCAGCGTGCGCGGGTCGACCAGCACCTCGAGCAGATCCTCTCGATCGCCGCCGATGTCGACCTCGAGCACGCCGGGCAGTGCCTCGATGCGATCGCGCAGTTCGCGCGCCCGCTGCACCAGGGTACGTTCCGGCGCCGAACCGGAGAGCGTGGCGGTCAGTACCGGGAACATCGACAGGTCGACCTCGCTGACCACTGGTTCCTCGACGCCCTGCGGCAGGTCGGGGCGCACCAGGTCGACTTCCTCGCGCACGTCGGAAAGCGCACGATCGCTGTCGTACCCGGGATCGAAGTCCAGCCTCACCAGCGCGAAACCCTCGCCGGCGCTGGCCTGAATCTGGTCGAGGCCCTCGAGCCCGGCAAGCTCGCGCTCCAGCGGTCGAATCAGCAGTCGCTCGCTGTCATCGGGGGAAATACCGGGATAGGCGACGGTGACAAAGAAGATCGGCACGTCGACGTCGGGGGCGGCTTCCTTCGCGATCTGGACGTACGCCGTGCCACCGGCCGCCAGCAACACCAGCAGCACGAGTAGCACGCTGCGTGAGCGGGAAAACAGCGTGGCAAGCCACGCGCTCATGGGCGCTCATCCTCCGCGGCCACATCGATGGCATCGCCATCGCGAACGAACCCCTGTCCGACGCTGATCAGGCGCACCTCTTCGGCCAGGCCGGTCACCCAGACCCGGTCTCGCGTGGCGCGAACCGGATCGATGGCGACAAAACGTGCCACCAACCCGTCCTTTCCGTCCGCTTGGGCTATCTTGACGCCCAGACGGCCATCGTCGTCCTGGGAGATAAGTGCCGGCGAGAGCGCATGCGCCGGGACGGTCTCCACCGGGATCTCCACGGTCACGCTGGTGCCGGCCGGCAGATCACGCTCGGGATTGGGCACCTCGACGCGTGCACGGAAGGTGCGGGTCTGCTCGTCGGCAATGCTGGCGACATGCCGCAGGACACCCTCTCGCGACTCGCCGTCGACGAAGGCCACCCGTGCCTTCAGCCCTTCGGTGACCTCGCGCACGCGGTGCTGCGGAATCTGGACCACGGCGCGCAGCGGGTGGTTCTCGACGATCTCGGCGACCGGGTCGCCGACGCCGACCACGTCGCCACGGCGCGCGATCTGGTGATCGAGCACCCCGCCGATCGGCGACTCAATCGTGGTGCGCTCGATATCGAGCTCGATCGCCGCCACCCGGGCCCGGGCGGCCTCGAGTTCCGCGCTTGCCCGCTCGGCCGCCAGACGCGCCTGAAAACCCTGGTCGGCCAAGCGGGCCACCGCCTCGTAGTCATTTTCTGCCAGGCTTTCCGCCGCCCGCGCCTCGGACAGCCGGGCCTCTCGATCGTCCAGCCCCAGACGGACGATGATCTCGCCGGGGGCCACCCGCTCACCCTCCTCCACCGGCGTCTCGCTGACCTCCCCGGCGGTTTGCGTCCGCACCTGAACGACCTGCTCGGGCTCGACATGACCATGGGCAACCACCAGGCGTTCGATCGGCTCGGCGCGACTGTCGGTCAGGCCGACCGTGACCGACACCGCGCCCTCGGGCGGCCCGTTATCGGACGGCTCCGGGTCGCCGCTGATCACCCATACGAACAGCAGAAAGGCGAGAAGGGCGATCCCCAGCCGGCCGGCATTGCGTGTAATCCATTGCTTCATGCTGCAGATCCTGAAGAGGTTCTCGGTCGGGCGACGCAGAACCCGGCCCGGAACGGGCACGTAAGTCTGCACAAACCACCTTAGCGCCCACCAACCGCCTTTTACCTGTGCGCGCCGGCCGCCTCGTCCATGGCGCGGTTGGCGAGCTGATCGGCGCGCTCGTTTTCCGGATGCCCGACGTGGCCGCGGGTCCAGTGCCAATGGACATCGTGACGTTCTGCTGCGTCTGCAAGCCGCTTCCACAACTCGGCGTTCTTGACCGGCTTGCCGGCGGCGGTACGCCAATTGCGCCGGCGCCAGTTGTGGATCCACTCGGTGATGCCCTGACGCACGTATTGCGAATCGGTGGTCAGGTGTACCTCGCAGGGCTCCCTCAGCGCCTCAAGCGCCTCGATCGCCGCGGTCAGTTCCATGCGGTTGTTGGTGGTCTCGGTGTCAGCGCCCCAGAGATCCCGCTCGTGTTCGCCAAACCGCAAAACCGCCCCCCAGCCCCCGGGGCCGGGATTGCCGCGGCAGCCGCCATCGGTCCAGGCATGCACCGTCTTGCGACGTGTAGAGGCATCTTTCGAGGCGTGGTCCATGATGCGTGACTCGTCCCGGTATTTATCGATAAATGGATGGCGAATGGCGGCGCAGGCCGGCGACCTCGCCGCGCACCGGCTGACCGACCAGTGAGGAAAGGCGGAAGGCAGGCTTGGGCCGGATGGGACGCACCACCCGCCGAGTGGCGTCGATGAGATACAGCCCGTTGAGGAACCAGGCCCACTCGGCACTCAACCGGCGGAATCGCTCGCCGCGCCGGTAGGCATTTTCGCGACACCAGGGCATCACGCCGCCAAGCGGCTCGATCGCATCGATGCGATAGCCCAGCACGCGCAGCCAGTCCACCACTCGCCAGGTCGGATGATGGTGACCGAATGCCAGCGGGGCATGACAGCCCGGCCAGAAACGCGAGCGCAGGTGAAACAGGCTGGCCGGGTTGACGCCCACCAGCATCAGTCGGCCCTCGGGCCGCAGGCTGCGATCGATCTCGCGCAGGATCTCGTGCGGATTGCGCCGATCCTCGAGCACGTGCAACGCGATCACCAGGTCGGCCGCCTCGCTCTCGATCGGCAAGGCATCGAGTTCGACCGGCAGCAGGCCACTGGCGCGACCGCTGGGTGGACCGGCCAGCACGCGGTGATCGATGCGCAACTGCCGCTCCCAGCCAAAGCGCCGTTCGATTTCCAGCCCGGTCTCACCAAGTATTAGTGCGTGGTAGCCGAAGGCGGTCTGGGCCCGACGCGCCAGCAACTCCACCAAGTCGTCGGCCACCAGTCGGCCGACCGGGCCGCGGTACCAGTCGGCCGCGGCCACGCTGGCGGGTAGCGCACTGTCCTTGGCTGGGTTCTGACTCACGGCGTCCTCATGCAGGGTTTGGAACCTCGTGCTCGCCCGGCGACCAGCGCACCACCCGCCGGGCGGCGAGCATCAACGCAAACGCAAGCAGGCTGGCGAGCGTCATCGCGGCGAAAGCCATATCGGGCTCCACTCTACCCCAGAGCAGACCCGCGAGGTACAGGCCGAGCGCCGCCCCACCCCCATAGCTGGCCGCCGAGAGGATCGCCTGGCCACGCGCGTGGGCGCGTCCCGGAAACTGGTGGTCGATCACCCAGATACCCACCGCGTGGGTCATGCCGAAGCTCGCCGCGTGCAGCAACTGGGCGAACAGCAGCCAGCCGAGCACGTCGGCCTGGTAGCCGATCAGCAGCCAGCGCATCGCCATCAAGCCGATCGCGACCAGCAAGAGGAACAATGGCGCGAAGCGGTTGCGCAGCCCCGGCAGGACGAAGAACAGCACGATCTCCGCGACTACGCCCAGCGCCCACAGCAGGCCGATAGCCGTGGCCGAGTAGCCCAGATCGGCCAGGTGCACGGAGAAAAACGCGTAGTAGACGCCATGGGAGAGATTGATCAGGAACGAGCCGGCAAAAAAGCCCAGCATGGCGGGCTCCCTGAGCCGATCCCGGATCGAGACGGGACGCGCGCCGGTCTCGCGCGGCACGCCCGGCTCGGGCACCCGCCACAGCACCACCGCCAGCGCGATCAGCGCCACCGCCATCAACCAGGGCACGGCAACCAGCCCGATGCGGTCGATCAGCGCGCCCAGACCCACCGAGGCGACGATGAAACCGATCGAGCCCCAGGCACGCAGCGCGGGGTAGCGCTCAGGCGCTGGGCCAGTCAGGCGCAGGGCGGCAACGTCCAACTGCGAGAGCAGCGGCTGCCAGAAGAAACCGAAGCCCACCAGCAACACCAGCCAGCCCAGCAGCCCGGCATCGATGCCGGCGAGCAGGGCCAGGCCGACGGCCAGCACGGCACTGACCAGTGACGTGGCGACCAGCCAGACGATCACCCGGCCGCTGTGGTCGACCATCCAGCCGAGCAGCGGCGGCGCAACGAGCTTGGCGGCCATCACCATCGCGAGCATCGCGCCGACCGTGTCGGGGGAAAAGCCCTGTTCGATCAGGTAGGGGCTGAAATAGGGCAGGTAGATCCCCAGCCCGAGGAAAAAGGCGAAGTAGCCGAGCCGGATCGGGTTCAACCGAACCGCCTCGCCCTGCCCTGCCGGGGTCGTGCTCATCGACCGGGTGTCGAGCCGTCCCCGGCCGGCACCACCGGCGTGTCGGTGGTCCGGTCACCGCACTGCCCGCGCTGGCGCAGGGCATGGTCCATCAGCGTCAGGGCCAGCATCGCCTCGGCGATAGGCGTGGCGCGGATGCCGACGCAGGGGTCGTGGCGACCCGTGGTGATCACCTCGGCGGCCTCGCCCTGCCGGTCGACGCTGCGACCGGGCAGGCGGATGCTGGAGGTGGGCTTGAGGGCCAGGTGGGCGACGACATCCTGCCCGCTAGAGATGCCGCCGAGCACGCCGCCGGCGTGGTTGCTCATAAAGCCGTCCGGCGTGATCTCGTCGCGGAACTGGGTGCCGCGGGCGGCCACGCAGTCGAAACCGTCACCAACCTCGACGCCCTTTACCGCGTTGATGCCCATCAGCGCGTGGGCGATGTCGGCATCCAGCCGGTCGAACACCGGCTCGCCCCAGCCCGGCGGGCAGCCTTCGGCACGCACGGTAACCTTGGCACCCACCGAGTCGCCCGAGCGCCGCAGGTCGTCCATGAAGGACTCGAGTTCGGCCACCTGCACGCTGCAGGGCCAGAAGAACGGGTTCTCGCCGACCTCCGCCCAGTCGAAGCAGCCGTCCTTCAGGACGATGGGGCCGAGCTGCGAGAGATGCCCTCGCACGCTCACCCCGTAGGTCTCGGCCAGCCATTTCTTTGCGATCGCACCGGCGGCGACGCGCATCGCCGTCTCGCGGGCCGAGGAGCGCCCGCCGCCACGGTAGTCGCGCACGCCGAACTTCTGCTGGTAGCTGTAGTCGGCATGCCCGGGGCGGAACTGCTCGGCGATCTTGGAGTAATCCTTGGAGCGCTGGTCGACGTTCTCGATCAACAGCCCGATCGGCGTGCCGGTGGTCTCGCCCTCGAACACCCCCGAGAGGATGCGCACCTGGTCGGGTTCACGACGCTGGGTGGTGTGCCGGGAGGTACCCGGCCGGCGTCGGTCGAGGTCGGCCTGTAGGTCTTCCTCGCTCAGTTTGAGCCCCGGCGGGCAACCGTCGACTATAGCGCCGAGCGCCGGTCCGTGGGATTCGCCGAAGGTCGTGACCCGAAACAGGGTGCCGAAGGTGTTGCCTGCCATACGTCCATTCCAAAAAAGCTGGCGCCCGCCGCGCTCGCGACGAACCGGTTGCGCACTCCGCGGGCCGCCCGCGGTGCATGCTAAACTGCGCGGTCCGCCGCCGACCACATTAATTGGTGCGACGGACACCGGCGGACGGCGGGAAGACCCGAGCCAAAGACCGCAGAGTATACCTGTCCGGCCCCCGATCCGGACACTGCCGCACGACCCATCGCCGCAGCAGTGGCCCAGAGCGGTAGCCCATACCAGCAGCCCATACCAGCCGCCCCATGCCCATCGAGCTCATCAACACCATCGACCGGCAGGCCTACTGTCGCCCCGACGCCCGCGCGCTGGGCGACCGGCAGCAGTGGCTGAGCTACGCCGAGCTGGCCGGGCGACTGGGCACGGCGCGCGCCACGTTGCGGGCACTCGACCTCGCGGCGGGCGACCGGGTCGTGGTCTGGGCGGGCAAGTCGGCCGACACCGTCGTCTGGCTGCTCGCCATGCTCGCCGAGGACATCGTGCCGGCCCCGGCCCATCCGGGACTT
>JBHEOB010000015.1:5475-23265 GCA_046261775.1 Guyparkeria sp. | reverse complement strand
CTTAAGCCAGAGCAGGTCGACCACCAGCTCGCCCGCTGCCAGGCCCGTGGCCTGCTGGCCGACCGTTCGCGTTTGAAACAATACGAACAAACCGCCCTCGACGATGAATGGGGCTGGTGGCCCACGGGCAGCAAGGCCGCGCAGGCGGTCACCTCGCCCACAGCGGCGACGGCGGTCGCGCCATCCGAACCCTGTCGGGCGCACCACGACCGCCTGGCGATGCTGTTCTTCACCTCCGGCAGCACCGGCTTGCCCAAGGGCGTGATGGTCAGCGAGGGCAACCTCGATACCGGCATCCGCCTGGTGGCCGACTACCTCGCCCTGCGGGCCGACGACGTGCTCGCCGCCGTCCTGCCGCTGGCCTTCGACTACGGCTTCTCGCAGGTCACCACGGGGCTCGCGGTGGGCGCGGCGGTCTACCTCGACGACTACCTGCTGCCCGCCGATCTCAAGCGCCCGTTGCTTCACGAACACGCGACCGTGCTCGCCGGCACGCCTGGCCTACTGGTGCCGCTGTCACGCCAGCCCTGGCTGGCCGAGTGCCCGGCCCTACGGGCGCTGACCAACTCCGGCGGCGCCCTGCCGATCGCGGCGGTCCAGCGACTGCGCGAGACTCGTCCGAACACCGACCTGTTCCTGATGTACGGCCTGACCGAGGCCTTCCGCGCCAGCTTCCTGCCGCCCGGGGAAGTCGACACCCACCCGGATGCGATCGGTTACCCATTGCCCGGGACGACCATCGGGCTGGTCGAGTCAGACGGCCGGCTGCTCGGTCCGGGGGAGAGCGGAGAATTGGTGCAGGGTGGGCCGCTGGTCACGCAGGGCTACATCAACGATCCCGGTGCCACCGCGCAACGCTTTCGCACCCCGCCGGCCGGCTGGCCGGACGAGGCCGCCGAGCGCGTGGTCTACAGCGGCGACCTCGTGCGCATGGACGAGGCGGGACGCCTGTATTTCGAGGGTCGGCTCGACGAGCAGATCAAGGTGGCCGGCTTTCGCATCAGCCCCGAGGAGATCGAGTCGGTGGCGACCGCCGCGCCGGGCATCGAGGAGGCGCTTGCCGTGGGCGAACCCGACCCGGAGAGTGGCAACCAGCGATTGCGCCTGCACGTCGCGCCGCGAGACGTGGATCTAGAGGGACTGCGCCGGCACCTGCGCGCCCATCTCGCCCCCTACCAGCAGCCGGCGGCGATTGAGACCCACGCCGCCCTGCCCCGCTCGGCCAACGGCAAGTTCGATCGCCGGGCCCTGATCACGACGGAGGCCACCCGAACATGAGCCGACACGACCGACTCGATCCGGCCAGCGGCGCGGAGATCCTCGAGCGCAGCCTGGGGACACTGGCCGACTGCTGGGGCCGGGAGAACGGCTTTCTCTCGATCGACGGCCAGCCGCTGTCCGCCCGCCTGCCCCAGACACCCGCCTACCTCTACAGCCGCCGCTGTCTCGATGCCGGCGTGGCGCAATTGCGCCGCGCGCTGCCCGAGACGCTCGGCATCCACTACGCCATCAAGGCCAATCCGTTCCCACCGCTGGTACGGCACATGGCCGACCTGGTCGACGGCTTCGACTGCGCCTCGCTGGCCGAGATGCAGCTGGCCGGCGATGTGGCCGGGGCGGAGCAGAAACTCTCGATCGCCGGCCCGGCAAAGTCGCGCGCCGAGCATCGCCATGCGATCGAGGCCGCCATCACCATCAACGCCGAGTCGGTCGGCGAGCTGGAACGGATCATGGTCGCGGCCCGGGCCACGGGGCGACGCGCCCGGGTCGCTCTGCGCGTCAACCCGCCGTTCGCGCTCAAGGGCTCGGGCATGCACATGGGTGGCGGGAGCCGGCCGTTCGGCATCGACAGCGAGGCCATTCCCGCCATCCTCGAGCAGCGCGACGCACTGGCCGAGGGCGGCATCGATCTGGTCGGACTGCACTTTTTCGCCGGCTCGCAGAGCCTGGATGCCGAGGCGATTACCGCGACCCTGACGGCCTGGACCGGGCTGCTGCACGACTGGCAGCAGGCAACCGGCTACACGCCGGCCGAACTGGTCATCGGCCCGGGGCTCGGGGTGGCCTACCACCCCGGCGATCGACCGCTGGATCTCGCGGCGCTGGCGCCGGCCTTCACCCGGCTGGCCGATAACCTGGACGCGCTGGGCGAGCGCAGCGGTGCGCAGATCGACACGCGGCTGGAAATCGGACGCCTGCTGGTCGCCGGTGCCGGCGTGTACCTCACGCGCGTGGTCGATCGCAAGGTCTCGCGAGGCACGACCTATCTCGTCTGCGACGGCGGCATGCACCACCACCTGGCGCTGTCGGGCAACCTGGGCGCGGTCCTGCGGCGCAACTGGCCGGTTGTCGCCGTCGATCGTCTCGACCAGCCGGCGAGCGAAGCGGTCGAGATCGCCGGGCCGCTGTGCACGCCGCTGGACGTGCTAGGCAAAAACCAGCCCCTGCCGTCACTGGCCCCCGGCGACTGGCTGGGGGTGCTGCAATCCGGCGCCTACGGGGCGTCCGCTTCACCTATCGGATTCCTCTCCCGCGATCCGGCGATCGAGTATCTGGTCTAGCCTCACACCCATCATGCCCAGCCAAGACACAATGCAACCGGGCCCTCGCCCCAACCTGCCGCCGATGCTGCATCGCCCCGACGCAGGGGTGCAATTCGTGCGCTTCATGTGGGTCAACATGGCCTTGCTGGGCGCATCGGCGGTCGCCAACGTGGTTATCGACCGGCCGCTGTTTGCGCTGGTGCACGTCCTGATGCTGTTGGCCGTTTTGATCGCGGTGGGGGTAAAGGTCCGCTGGGGCTGGAGTCTGGCGAAACGCTGGTACCTGATCGCGTTGATGCCCTACCTGGTCAGCTTCGCCTATCTGGGGGAGCTCGAGAGTTTCGACATCCTCTGGATGTTGATGTATCCGCCCATCGCGGCGTTTCTCGTCAAGCATCCCGCCAACCTCGTGCGCTGGGATGCAAGCTTTCTCGCGCTGGTGCTGGTCGTCTACAGCTTGCACTGGACACGCGTGCTGCCTCTCGATTACAGCGATCTGGCGCTGGGTGCCCAGTTCACCGCCCTGCTCTTTCTCGCCATTCTCAGCTGGTTCATGCAGGGCTACAAGGCGCGCTTCGATCGCATGCAAGACAGCTTTCAATCGCAACTGGAAACGGCGGTGGACGATGGGCTCGCCGAGATCAACAGCCTCAACGATGAACTGGAGCGCACGCAGGGAACCCTGGTGCGCCTGCTGGGAGAGCTCTGCGAGGCCCGCTCCAAGGAAACCGGCGATCACGTCGGGCGGGTAGCGGCCTACAGCCGGCGTCTTGCCGAACTCGCCGGCCTACCGAAGGAAAGTCGCCAGCTGATTCATCGCGCCTCGCCACTGCATGACGTCGGCAAGGTCGCGGTGCCGGACGCGATCCTCAACAAGCCCGGCCGCCTGACCGACGAGGAATTCGGCGTGATCAAGGAACACACCTCGCGCGGCCACCAGATCCTTTCCCAGCAGGAGCGTCCCCTGCTGAGGGTCGCCGCGATCATCGCCCACGAGCACCACGAACGCTGGGACGGCAATGGCTACCCGCGGGGCCTGGCGGGCACCGACATATCGATCGAGGGACGCGTGGTGGCGATCGCCGACGTATTCGACGCCCTGTCGTTCGAGCGGGCCTACAAGCCCGCCTGGGAGGACGAACGCATCCGGGAGCTGTTCACCTCGGAGCGTGGCCGACATTTCGATCCCGAACTGACGGATCTGTTCCTGGGTCACTACGCGGATTTCGTCGCCCTGCGCGACCGCGTCGGCTGACACGATCAATCCGGATCAGCGCAGCAGGCGACGCACCGGGGCAAACGAACGGCGGTGGATCGGGCTCGGGCCGAGTTCGGCCAGGGCGGCCAGGTGCGCCCGCGTGGGATAGCCCTTGTGGCGGGCCAGGCCGTAACCGGGGTGCTCGGTGTCGAGCGCGACGATCTGGCGATCGCGGGACACCTTGGCCAGGATCGAGGCGGCGGCGATGGACGGGTCGGAGGCATCCCCGCCGATCAGCGCCCGGCCCAGCACCGGGAGTTCGGGGCAACGGTTGCCATCGATGTGTGCCCGGTCGAGGGCATGGCCGTCATCGAGCAGGGCCAGCACGGCCCGGCGCATGGCCAGCATCGAGGCATGCAGGATATTGAGCTCGTCGATCTCGGCCACGCTGGCCTCGGCAATCGCCCAGCCGGCGGCGTGTTGGCGGATTTCGTCGAACAGCGCCTCGCGGCGGCGCTCGGTCAACTTCTTGGAATCATCCAGCAGGCGGATGGGGCGGCGAGGATCGAGGATCACCGCAGCGGCGACCACCGGGCCGGCCAGCGGCCCCCGCCCGGCCTCGTCGACGCCGCAATAGCAGCCGGCGGCGTCCAGATCGTCAAACAAGTCGGCTTGCGGCATACTCGCGCCCATTCGTTGTTACCACCTATGTTTCCGGGGGCTGCTTGGATTCCGACACCCATCGCCATCCTCACCCGCGCATCCTGATCGCCTCCGGCGAGGCCTCCGGCGACATGTACGCCGGCGAGCTGATGCCCCGGCTAGCCGAACGCCTGCCCGGCCTGAGCGCATTCGGCCTGGGCGGGGCGCAGTCGCGGGCCGCCGGCATCGAGACGATCGTCGACATGGACCAGGTCTCGGTGATGGGCCTGGTCGAGGTGCTGCGCCACTACGGCCAGCTGCGCGCGGCGCTGAACACCCTGGTCGAGGCGCTCGATCGCGAGCGGCCGGACCTGGTCATCGTGATCGACTTCCAGGAGTTCAACCAGCGTCTGGCGAAGGCCGCCAAGGCGCGCGGCATCCCGGTGCTGTTTTTCGTCGCGCCGCAGGTCTGGGCCTGGCGAGCGGGCCGCGCGAGACACTTCGATCGCTATGCCGATCACCTGGCGGTGCTTTTCGATTTCGAGGTACCGCTGTTCGCCGAACACGGCCTGCCGACCACTCACGTCGGCCACCCCTTGATCGAGCTGATCGACCGCGAGGCACCCGAGCGAGCCGAGGCGCGCCACGCGTTGTCGCTATCCGAGCATGCCCCGGTGGTCGGCATGCTCCCGGGCAGCCGTCGCGGCGAGATCGAGCGCCTGTTGCCGGTTTTTATCGCCACAGCCGAACGCCTGCTCGAGGCCGATCCGGCACGGCGCCTCGTCCTGCCTCGGTCCGTCTCGATCGATGCCGAGTGGCTCACCGCGCAGATCGCCGCCTGCGCGCCCTCGGCCGCGCTCGAGCAGCGACTGACCATCACCATCGGCGGCGCGCGCCGGGTAATGGCCGCCAGCGACGCCCTGCTGATCGCCAGCGGCACCGCCACACTCGAGGCCGCACTGATCGGCACGCCCATGGTGATCGCCTATCGCAGCAACCGCCTGACCTATGCGCTGGCGCGACACTTGGTGCGCATCGAGCATATCGGCCTGCCCAACATCATCCTCGATCGCGAGGCCGTCCCGGAGCGACTGCAGGACGCGGCCACTCCGGGACAGCTGGCAGAGGACGTCGAGCGACTGCTTTCGCCAGAGGTTTCGGCCGGTCAGCGCGCGACGCTGGGCGAGATCCGCGACCGGCTCGGCCAGCGCGGCGCATTCGAGCGTCTCGCCGACTTGGCGGCCGGCATGATCGGCGAACGCGCCTAACTCAGGATTCGCCGGTCAGTCGCTTCGGATCGAGCAGCTCGGCAAGCGTGGCCTCCTCGAGGTCAGTCATCTCGCGCGCCACGTCGATTACCGCACGGCCCTCGGCATAGGCCCGCTTCGCGATGGCCGCCCCGGCCTCATAGCCGATAACCGGGTTCAATGCCGTCACCAGGATGGGGTTGGCGGCCAGATCGCGTTCGAGGCGCTCGTGGTTGACGGTAAAGCCGGCGATCGCCTTGTCCGCGAGCAGGCGCGAGGCACTGCTGCCCAAGGTGATCATCTCGTCGAGGTTGGCGGCCACCAGCGGGAACATCACGTTGAGCTCGAAGTTGCCCGACTGGGCGGCCATGGCGATGGCATGATCCAGCCCCTGAATCTGCACCGCCACCATGGCGACCGATTCGGGCACCACCGGGTTGACCTTGCCCGGCATGATCGAGCTGCCCGGCTGCAATGCCGGCAGGCTGATCTCGCCCAGCCCCGCCAGCGGGCCGCTATTCATCCAGCGCAGGTCGTTGGCCAGCTTGTGCAGGAATGCCGCCAGCCCGCGCAGGGCCGAGCTCAAGGCCAGCGCATCGTCCTGCACGCTCATGCCGGCGGCCGGATGGGCCAGGCGGCTGAAGGAACGATCGCGCTCGAGATCATGGTTGAGCGCATCCATGGCGGCATCGGCAAAGCCTTCCGGCGCGTTCAGTCCGGTGCCCACGGCGGTGCCGCCCAATGGCAAGGCAAGATTGCGGTCACGCGCCTGTTCGAGCGCGACGCGCCAACCGCGCAACTGCTCGACGAAACCTTCCAGCACCTGGTCGAAGCGAATCGGGGTCGCGTCCATCAGGTGCGTCCGGCCGGTCTTGACCACGTCGCGCAGTTCGCTCGCCCGAGACAGCAGGACCGTCTCCAAGTGGGCCAGGGCGGGCAGCAGATCGCGCTCGACCCGCCGCACCGACATCACCCGGATAGCGCTGGGCACCACGTCGTTCGAGCTCTGGCTCATGTTGACGTGGTCGTTGGGATGCACGCCAGCCTCGGCGCCGGCCAGGTGGGCGATCACCTCGTTGACGTTCATGTTGCTCGAGGTGCCCGAGCCGGTCTGGAAGACGTCGACGGGAAAGGCATCGAGGTATTGCCCTTCGGCCAGCCCGGCGACCAGGCGGTCGGACACCGCCACGATGTGCTCGGCCCGGAGCGAATCGAGCGCCCCGATTGCCTGGTTGCCGCTAGCACAGGCGGCCTTGAGCTGGCAGAGGGCCTCGATGAAGGCCGCCGGCATGGGCCGGCCACTGACCGGGAAATTGTCGACCGCCCGCTGGGTCTGCGGGCCATAGAGGGCATCGGCCGGCAGCCGGACCTCGCCCAGACTGTCGTGCTCGATGCGTTCGGCGGGATTCTTGGCGGTCATGGCAGGTAGGGGACGGTAACGGTTCATGAACGGGGGAGGATGCAGCGCTCGAGGGCGGCGCACGGGAATCAGCGGGTGATGCCGCGCTCGCTGTCCCGGATGAAATCGAGCATCTCGGCCAGGGCCGGCTCGGTCTCTGCGGCCTGCTCGAACTCGGTCCAGACCAGGTCGTCGCCCTGGCGCTTGACCAATTGACGGAAGCAGCGGTTGAGCAACGTGATGGACTCGGCGGAGAAACCGCGCCGCTTGAGCCCTTCCTTGTTCAGGCCGATGGCCCGCGCCCGCGCCCCGTCCGCCATCACGAACGGCACCACGTCCTTGGAGACCTTGGAGAAGCCACCGATAAAGGCGTGTGCCCCGATATGGCAAAACTGATGCGCGACGGCGAAGCCACCAAAGATGGCGTGCTCGCCCACCTCGACATGCCCGGCAAGCGAGGCGGCGTTGGCGAGGATGACGTGATCCCCCACCAGGCAATCGTGAGCGATGTGCGCGTAGGCCATCACCAGGATGTCCGACCCCAACCGCGTCAGCCCGCCTCCGCCGGCGGTACCGCGGTGGATGGTCGAAAACTCGCGGATGCGGTTGCGATCGCCAATCTCGAGAAAGGTGCGCTCGCCGGCGAACTTGAGATCCTGCGGCACCTCGCCCACGACGGCGTGGCTGAAGATGTGGTTGTCCGTCCCGATTCGGCACGGCCCCTTGATCACCGTGTGCGACTCAATGATCGTATTGGCACCGATCTCGACCTCTCCCTCGACGATGGCAAAGGGGCCGACCTGCACGCTCTCGTGCAGACGGGCCTCGTCACTGATGATCGCGCTTGGATGGATCACTCGATCACTTCCTTGGCCACACACTTGACCGTGGCACGAGACGCCAGCTCGTCGCCCACGTGGGCCGTGCAGTTGAAGATACCCATGCCACGGGCCATGCGCTTGATCTCGACCCGGATGGTGAGTTGATCGCCCGGCTCGACCATCCGGCGAAACGTCACATCATCCAGTCCAACCAGCATGTAGAGCGCGTTGTCCTGCGGTTTGCCACCGTTGGACCGGAATGCGAGCACGCCCGTGGCCTGGGCCATCGCCTCGGTGATCAGCACGCCCGGCATGATCGGCCGGATCGGGAAATGGCCCTGGAAGAACGGCTCGTTGAAGGTCACGTTCTTGATCGCGACGAGATACTCGTTCGGCTTCCAGTCGACCACGCGGTCGATCAGCAGGAACGGGTATCGGTGCGGCAGGAGGTTCATGATCTCCTGCACATTCATAGTGTTGTCTTCGCTCACGAATCTTCCTCGGGCGTCGGCGCATCGCCGAGCCGTTTTTCCAGTTGTCTAACCCGGCGCGCAAGCCGGTCGAGTTGTTTGAATCGCGCGGCATTTCGATGCCAGCGGTCATTGGTGTCCAGTGGTGTGCCGGCCGAATAGACGCCGGGGCGGTGAATCGAGCGGGTCACCATCGACATGCCGGTGATGTGGACGTTGTCGGCCAGACTCAGGTGGCCGGCCAGACCGACACCGCCACCGAGGGTGCAGTGCCGACCCACCTCGCTCGAACCCGCCAGCCCGGCGCAGCCGGCAATGGCCGAATGCTCACCGATACGCACGTTGTGCGCGATCTGGATCAGGTTGTCCAGCTTGACCCCATCGCCGATCACCGTGTCATCGAGCGCACCGCGATCGATGGTGGTATTCGCACCGATGTCGACGTCGTTCCCGATCACCACGCGACCAACCTGCGGCACGCGCCGCCATGCGCCCTCCTCCTGCGCCAGACCAAAGCCGTCCGAGCCGATCACCACCCCGGGCTGGATGACGCAGCGCGCACCGATCACACTGTCACCCAGCACGGTCACCCGCGCGAGCAACCGCGTCCCTTCCCCGATCACGACATCGGGACCGATCACGCAGCCCGGGCCGATCACGACATCGGGACCGATGCGGGTGCCGGCACCGATGGTCACCTGTGCCCCGACACAGGCAGTCGAGTCAATCTCTGCCGTCGCATCGATCACGGCCGAGACATGAACGCCCGCCGGGCGTTCGATCGCGACGTATAGCCGCTCTAACACCCGGGCGAAGCACAGGCGAGGCTCATCGACGATCAGGCAGACAGACGTTGCCGGCAGATGCGCGCGTCCGGCCTCGTTTGTGAGCACCAGGCCCGCCCGAGTGGACCGGGCCTGCTCCGCGCTGCGTCGGTCACCGTCGTAGTAAGCCACATCCGCGAAGGTCGCAAAGGCCAACGAGGCCGCCCCCGTGATGCGGGTGGCGGCCTCGTCAGATTTCCCGTCGAAGGGTCGGGCGCCAAGCCAGTCGGCGATTTCGCCGGCGGTTGCACTCGTGCTGGCCGAAATACTCACCTTGACTCAGCCCCCCGAACGAATCAGCGGCCCAGCTGCTCGAGACGGTCCAGCACGTCTTGCGTCAGCTCGACCCGATCGGCGGAATAGACCACGCCCTCGGATAGGACCAGATCGTACCCCTTGTCCCGGGCCACCTCGCGGATGGCATCCAGCACCATGCGCTGCAGCTTGCCCAGTTCCTCGTTCTTGCGCAGATTCAGATCGTCACGGAAGTTGCTCTGCTGACGCTGCAGGTCACGCAGCTTGCGATTAAGTTCACGCTCGAGGTTGCCGCGGTCGCCCTCGTTCATGGTCACGCCGTCGCGATTGAGGCGGTTTTCCATGTCCTGGACTTCCTCGCGCAGCGTCCGCAGCTCATCCTCCCGCGCGGAAAACTCCTGCTCAAGCTTCCGCTTGGCCTCCTCGGCCTGCGGTGCCTGCTCGAGCAGGACCGAGGAATTGACGAAACCGATCTTGATGTCGGCGGCCTGCGCCATCAACGGCGCGGTCAGCGCAATCGTGAGCAAGGCGAATCGTTGAAGCAAGCGAATCACTCGGTCATCTCCTGAAACGTCATGGTCCGTTGGGGACCGGACGGGCGCCGTCGGACCACGGCACCCACTCCCGCATGGCGACACATTATGCCACAGCCCGTCAGAACGACGCGCCGATCGAGAACTGGAAGCTCTGAGTGCGGTCTTCCGGCTCATCGTTGAGCGGCTGCGCGAAGCTGAACATCAGCGGGCCGACCGGTGAGATCCAGCTCAGACCCATACCCACGGACTGGCGCAGCGAATCGGCCTTGAAATCTTCGATGTCGCGGTAAGCATTGCCGACATCCCAGAATAGCGACATGCGCACCGAGTCGCGCTGCTCGGTCAAAAACGGCAACGGCGAGTAGATGGCCAGCCCGCCGTTGAGCTTGAAGGTGCCACCCATCGGGTCGTCGTTGTTGTCGCGCGGGCCGAGCGAGTAGTCCTCGTAGCCACGCACCGACCGGATGCCGCCGGTAAAGTAGTTCAGGAACGGCGGCACGCCGTCGTAGTACTGGCTCGCACCGGCGTAGTCGCTCTCGGTGTCACCGTACGACTTGATCTGACCGACGTTGCCGTGCGCCTGCAAGGTGAAGTTTTCGGTCAACGGCAGATAGAACTCGCCATCGTACTCGCCCTTGACGTAGGTCAGGTCACTGCCCGGCACCGCGAGCGTCGCCGACAAGCGGTGGTACTGGCCCGCGGTGGGGAACATGTGACGGTTGCGCGAATCGTAGCGCCAGGAAGGCTTGATCGTGTAGGTGTAGAACTGCTCGCCATCAAAGCCGGGGCCAGGCTCGTCGTTAACATTGTTATCTGGACCCGTCACCCAAGTTGGCGAACGCGTCGTGGCCTTGATTTCCTGGCTTTCGACACCGAAGGCGATCGAACCGTAGGTCAGTTCGGAGAGCGGCACGCCGAAGTTGATATTGCCGCCAAACGAATCGACCAGATACCGCGACAGCGACAGCTCGGTACCGTCCTGCTTTTGGTAGAACAGCCCGAAGCCCTGACTGACACCATTGACGGTGAAGTACGGGTCGCGGTAATTGAACTGGTAGTACTCCCGGTACGAACTGCGCTCGACGTTCAGACCCACTTCCTTCCCGGTGCCGAGGAAGTTGGGCTGGTTTAGACCGACATTGAACAGCACGCCTTCGGCCTGGGAGAAACCGACGCCGGCGGTCAGCGAGCCGGAAAGCTGCTCGGTGATGTCGTACTCGATATCCACCTGGTCGGGCGCGTCCGGGACCGGGCTGACGTTCTGCTCGACTCGCTGAACCGACGGCAGTCGCTCGAGGCGCTGCTCGGATCGATCGAGCTTGTCGCCGGCATACCAGCTACCCTCCATCTGCCGCATCTCGCGGCGATAGACGATCTCGTTGGTGTTGTAGTTGCCCTTGAACTCGATCTCGCGAACGCTGACACGACGGCCCGGCTCGAGGTTAAAGTCGACCACCACGGTCTTGTTCTCCTCGTCGATCTCCGGGCGCGGCTCGACCCGCGCGAAGGCGTAGCCGTAGTCGCCCATGCGACGACCGATGGCGTCGCTGGTATCGACCACCTGGCGGCGGTTGAAGTATTCGTCCACCTCGACCTGGGTCAGCTCCTCTAGCGTCTCCTCGTTGAGCAGCATGTTGCCGCTGTAGGTCACGTCGGTGACGGTGTAGCGCTCACCCTCGGTGATGTTCACCACCACCTCGATGTCCTTCTTGTCCGGCGTGATGGTCACCTGGGTGGAGTCCACCGCGAACTTGAGGTAACCGCGATCGAGGTAGAACGAGCGCAGGCGCTCGATGTCCGCCGACAGCTTCTGCTTGGAGTACTGGTCGGCACTCGACCAGAAACGCCACCAGGAAACCGGGCCCAGCTCGAACTCGTCGAGCAGCTCGCCCTGGTCGAAATCCTCGTTGCCGATGATCCGCACCCGACGAATGGAGGCCGGCTTGCCCTCGTAGATCTCGATATTGACGAAAACCCGATTGTCGTCGAGCTCTTCGACCTCGGTCTCGATCTGCACGCCGTACTGCCCCAGGCTGTAGTAGACGCGCTGCAGTTCGGTCTGCATCTTGTCGAGCGCACGCTGGTCGAGGACTCGTCCCTGCACGAGACCGATCGACTTCAACGCCTCCTGGAGCTTCTCGGTTTCAACCTTGTCGTTGCCGTTGACCTCCAGCGCGGTAATGGTCGGCCGTTCCTGGAGCCGGATCAGCAGCGCATCATCCGGCCCACGTCCCACTTCAACATCCCGGAAGAACCCGGTGTCGTAGAGCGCCTCGACTGCCCGCGTGCTGTCACCGGCCTCGAAGTCGTCGCCGACCTCGTAGGGGATGTAGGTGAACACGGTGCCCGGGGAAATCGTCCGCAAGCCCTCGACCCGGATGTCGGTGATTTCGAATGCCTGTGCCAGCGAGGGCAAGAGAAGCAGCGCGGCAAGCGCCAGGGAGGTGCAGCGTTGGGTGATGGTCATGCCGAAAGGCTTTCCTGATCAGGCGGATGGATTGGAATTCGGGAATCAGGCCAAGGCACGGTCGATAGCCCGCCCCGGCACTAGGGTAAATCCGGGCTATTGTGGCCCAAGCGGGGCTAGTGCATCAACCGCGCGATGTCGTTGTAGAAGACCACCACCATCAACAGACCGAGCAGCAGGATGCCCAGGCGGGCGAAGACTTCCTCGAAGGCGGCGCCGACCGGGCTGCCCTTTACCGCCTCGATCGCGTAGAGAAGCAGGTGGCCGCCGTCGAGCATTGGAATCGGCAACAGATTGAGGATCGCCAGCGACAAGCTGACCAGGGCGAGAAAGCCGAGGAAGGTCGACAGCCCCAGCAGCAGGCTCTTGCCGGCATACTCGGCGATCGCGACCGGCCCGGAAAGGTTGGCGATGCTCGCCTCGCCCGTCAGCAACCGCTGGAAGACCGACAGGGTCAGCGTCGTCATCTGCCAGCTGCGCTCCGCGGCCAAACCCATCGCCTCGACCGGCCCGGCACGCTCCAGCAGGAACATCGAGTCGGCCGCCTCGGGGTCGAGCGGCCGCGAGGCCAGCGCCACGCCGATCCGTCCTACGGTCTCGCCATCCACATCGGTCGGACGTGGCGTGATCTCCACCTCATCGCGCCCGGCATCGGTTTCGATGGTCAATCGCGTTGCTTCTCCCGCCCGAGCGCCGATCGCGTCGATCAACACCCAGGGGTCCCGGTACTCGCGCCCGTCGACGGCGACGATCCGAGAACCGGCCTCGAGGCCGGCGGCCATGGCCGGTGACTCGGGTTGGACCTCGGCAATTTCGGCATGGGCCGGTGCCCGCCACAGGGCGAAACCCACCCTCTCAAGGATATCCGTTGGTTGACGGCCAATCTCCCCGCCCAGCGGGTCGAGATCACGCAGGTCGAGCGTCAGGTCCTGCCGGATGCCGCCTCGCTCGATCGTGAGCGGCAAGCGCTGTTGCTCGATCGCCCCATTAAGCAGGGAAAGGCGTAGATCCGACAGGTTGATCACCGGCTCGCCGTCCACCGCCCGGACGACATCGCCCGCCTGCAGCCCGGCCTCGGCCAGGCGCGACTCCGAACCCAGATCGCCGACCTTCGGCAACACTCCCTGGGTGCCGACCATGAACATCAGCCACCAGAAAAACAGCGCAAGGATGACGTTCGCCGCCGGGCCGGCGGCCACGATGGCGGCGCGCACCTTGAGCGACTGGCGGTTGAACGCCTGCGCCACGTCGGCCGGGGCGACCTCGCCCTCGCGCTCGTCGAGCATCCGCACGTAGCCACCGAGCGGGAAAAGCCCAACGCGATACTCGATGGCCTCCGGGCCGCGACGGGTGGAAAAGATGGACCGGCCGAAGCCGAGCGAGTAGGTAAGCACCCGCACGCCCAGCCGGCGAGCCACCCAGAAATGGCCATATTCGTGGAAGGCCACCAGGATGCCGATGGTCAGCAAAAAGCCGGCCACGCTCAGCAGGATATCCATCGATCAGCCCCCCACGGCCGAGCCGCCACGCCGGGCGCGGCACCACGATGCCGTCCAGGCACGTACGTCCCGGTCGGCATTCAGGACCGCCTCGATGTTGACCGGCGCATCGGCCGCCTCACCGGAAAAATGCGCCATAGCGGCCTCCAGCGCAGCGGGTATGTCCATGAACCCGATACGACGCTCGAGGAACTCGGCCACCGCCACCTCGTTCGCCGCATTCATCACCAGGGGCATGATGCCGCCGGCCCCGAGGGCCTCGAACGCCAGGCGCAGCGCGGGAAACCGTTCCGGGTCCGGCGACTCGAAATGCAGCCCGGCCAGTGCGCCAAAATCCAGCGGAGCGACACCCGACTCAATCCGATCGGGCCAGGCCAGAGCGTGGGCAATCGGGGTGCGCATGTCCGGCTCGCCCAGTTCGGCGATCACCGAGCCGTCGACGAACCGCACCATCGAATGGATCACCGATTCGGGATGGACGAGCACCTCGATGCGCTCAGGAGCCACACCGAACAGCCGCGCCGCCTCGATCACCTCGAGCCCTTTGTTCATCATGGTGGCTGAGTCGACGGAAATCTTCCGGCCCATCGACCAATTGGGATGCGCGCAGGCCTGCTCGGGGGTGATATCGGCAAAATCGGCCAACGGCCTTTCGCGAAACGGTCCGCCGGAGGCAGTCAGCACCAGCCGTTCGATCTCGCGGCCGTCGCTGACCACCCCGGCACGGCCCACTGCCGCGGCCTGATCGGCGGGCAGGCACTGAAAGATGGCATTGTGCTCGCTGTCGATCGGCAGCAAGGTCGCGTCCGCGCGGCGCGCCACGTCGAGCATCAACTCGCCGGCGGCCACCAAGGATTCCTTGTTCGCCAGCAGGACGCGCTTGCCAGCAGCCAGTGCGTTCCAGGTCGAGCCCAGGCCCGCGGTCCCGACCACCGCGGCGACCACAGTGTCGAGCGCCGGATCGGCGGCCAACTCGTCGACCGCCGCCTGCCCTACCACAACGGTCGGTCGCTGGGCGGCGGGCAGGCTGGCGAGACGCTCTTCGAGCGCCCCGCGCCGGTCGGCATCGACCAGGCCGACCATCGACGGACGGAAACGCTTGATCTGCTCGAACAGGGGTTCGATCCGCGAATGGGCGGCAAGCACCTCGACGGAAAAACGATCGGGGTGCCGGGCGAGCACGTCCAGCGTGCTCATGCCGATACTGCCGGTGCTACCGAAGATGCCGATCCGCGTCTGTGCCACGTCAGCCTCCCAGCAGCTGCATCTGCCACAGCCCCAGCCACCACAGCGGCATCGCGGCGAACTGTCCGTCGAGACGATCCAGCACCCCGCCGTGTCCGGGCAGGACCCGGCCGCTGTCCTTGGCCCCGGCCTCGCGCTTGAGACGCGACTCCTCGAGATCCCCGCCCACCGAGGCCAGCGCCACCAGCACACACCAGCCGGCCAACAGCCAACTCGGGGTGGCGGCGAACAGCGGCAGCACCGCACCGACGGCGGCGAGCGCAGCCACCCCGGCCAGACCCCCGACCACGCCCTCGATCGACTTGCCCGGACTGATCATCGGCGCGAGCTTGCGACGGCCGAAGGCCCGCCCGGCGAAATAGGCCAGCGAATCGGCGACCACCACCACGAGGATGCCAAACACCAGCAGCCATTCGCCGTGGGGCGCGGCCTGCACCGCAACCAGGGCCACCCAGAACAGCGGCAGGATCAGCAACCCGGTCAGCCGGCGTTGCCAAAACGGGCGGATCGGCGGCTGTCGACGGCGATAGCGCAGTTGCGCGGCGAACAGAAACGCCCAGACGAGCGCGGCGACGAGCATCAACCACACCCGCTGATCGGCGGGCAACGCCCATTGCCAGGCGACGGCCAGGGCGACGGTGGCCAGCACCCACGGCCAGATCTGGCATGGAGCCAGGCCGCAGAGGCGAAACCACTCCACCGCCGCCCACGCCAGCACAACCAGGGTCAGGCCGGCAAAGACGCGCTCGGGTGCGAGAAGGATGACGGCCAGAGAGACCAGGCCGGCGATCGTTCCCGTCAACAGACGTAACGGCGTGCCGGTCATGGGGTTGCCTCGTTGGACTCGACGCGGCCGAAGCGGCGGTTTCGCCCGGCGAACCAGGTCAGGGCATGATCGAACTCGGCCTCGTCGAACAACGGCCAGAGGACGTCGGTGAAATAGAGCTCGGCATAGGCAGCCTGCCAGAGGAGGAAATTGCTCAGGCGCCGCTCTCCACCGGTACGGATGAACAAGTCGACCGGCGATTGCCCGGCCGTCGCCAGCCCACCCTCGAAGGCCGATCGCAGCGTCTCGGAATCATCGAGTCGCAGCGGGAACTCTGCATGACGCTCGGCCAGCTGCCGGGCCGCCTGCAGGATGTCCCACTGCCCCCCGTAGCTCACGGCAATCTGGAGTTGAAGGCGTTCGTTCACGGCCGTGCGCGCCTCGGCGGCCTCCATGAGCGCCCGTACCGAGGCTTCCAGCCGTGACCGTTCGCCGATAAAGGTCAGGCGAACGCCATTCTCGTCGAGTTCATCAAGCTCCTTCTCGAGCGCGTTGATGAACAGCCTCATCAGCGCGTCGACTTCGTCGGCGGGACGCTTCCAGTTCTCGGAGGAGAAGGCGAACAGGGTAAGGAGGGGCACCCCGCGGCGCATGGCCGCACGGATAGTGGCTCGCACCGCACGTCGGCCACGCTGATGGCCGACCGTGCGCGGCAGGTGGCGAGCTCGCGCCCAGCGGCCGTTGCCGTCCATGACGATCGCGACGTGCCGCGGCAGGCGCGCCCGATCGATCTCGGGAACCAGGTCGTGGTCGTCGCTACGCGCCCGCACGCCGCCTCAGACTTCCATCAGCTCTTTTTCTTTATGCGCCACGATCTCGTCCACCTCGGTGACCCGCTCGTCGGTCAGCTTCTGGATGGTGTCTTGGCCACGGCGCTCCTCGTCCTCGGAGATCTCCTTCTCCTTGAGGAAGCCCTTAAGATCGTTGTTCGCATCGCGGCGAATATTGCGGATCGCGATCTTGGCGTTCTCACCCTCGTTGCGGACCACCTTGCCCAGCTCGCGGCGACGGTCTTCGGTCAACGGCGGCATCGGGATGCGGATCACGGTGCCGGCGCTCGCGGGATTGAGACCCAGATCGGAGGTCATGATGGCCTTCTCGATCTTGCCGACCATATCCTTCTCCCACGGGGTCACCGACAGCGTGCGCGCGTCCTCGGCCGACAGCTTGGCGACCTGGGACAGCGGCACCTGGCTGCCGTAGTACTCCACGTGGATATGGTCGAGCACGCTGGCATGCGCCCGCCCAGTGCGGATCTTGGAAAGCTCGCCCTTGAGCGCCTCGATGCTCTTGTTCATGCGCGAGCGGGCATCTTTGACGATATCGTCAATCATTCTTCTCGTTCTCCGCTGTCACCAGGGTCCCCACGGGCTCGCCGGTCACGGCGCGCACCAAGTTCCCCGGCTCGTTGATGTCAACCACCATCAGCGGCATCTGCTGATCGCGACACATCACGATCGCGGTAGCGTCCATGACGCCCAGCCGCTGGTCGAGCACGGCATTGTACGTCAAATGATCGTAGCGTTCTGCACTCGCATCCAGGGTCGGGTCGGCACTGTAGACGCCGTCCACCTTGGTCGCCTTGATCATCAGGTCCGCCTTGAGCTCGACTGCCCGCAGGCTCGCGCCCGAGTCGGTGGTGAAGAAGGGGTTGCCCGTCCCGCCCACCAGCACGACCACCCGCCCCTGCTCCAGGTGGCGCATCGCCCGGCGACGAATGTAGTCCTCGCACACGGCGTGGATGGACACCGCCGACATGACCCGAACATTGAGCTCGCGCCGCTCGAGCACATCCTGCATGGCCAGGCCGTTCATCAC
>JBHEOB010000015.1:0-5465 GCA_046261775.1 Guyparkeria sp. | reverse complement strand
TCCCGGCGCTGGCCAACCCCTCGCCACGGAAGATGTTGCCACCACCGACGACCACGGCCACCTCGACACCGAGGTCCTTGAGGGCCTGGATGTCGTCAGCGAGGCGGTTAATCACAGCCGGGTCGATCCCGAAGGACTGGTCGCCCATCAGCGCCTCGCCGCTGAGTTTGAGCAGAACGCGTCGATAACGGGGAGAGCCGGCAGCTTGCATATCGTTCACCTGTGGGCTGTGAGCTTGCGTGGGACGGGCCGCGCACCGTGGCGCCGCGGCCTTGGATATTCCTGCGTAAACCCCGTCACTGACGCCAGCGGAACGGGTGCCATCCCGGTCGACGGGGCTTAGGCGGAAATTCCGCGATTCAAAAAAAAGCCGGGGCATGCCCGGCTTTTTGGCAAGGGGATCAGCCCCCTTTGACCTGCGCCATCACCTCGGCGGCGAAGTCGCCTTCCTCTTTCTCGATGCCTTCGCCGACCTCCATGCGCTCGAAACGCACGACCTTGGCACCCTCTTTCTTGAGGAGCTCGCCGACGGTCTGGTCGGGATCCTTTACGAACGGCTGGCCGACCAGGGTGATCTCGGCGAGGAACTTGCGGATACGACCGCCGATCATTTTCTCGACGATCTCCGGCGGCTTGCCGGATTCGGCGGCTTGGGCACGGAAGATCTCGCGCTCTTTCTCGACGGTGTCCTCGTCCACCTGCGACTCGTCGACGCAACTCGGCTTGGTGGCCGCCACGTGCATGGCGAGATCGCGTGCCAGCTCCTCGCTGCCGCCCTCGAGCTCTACCAGCACGCCGATGCGCTCGCCGTGACGGTAGGCGCCGATCACGCCGCTGGTCGCCATGCGGACGAAACGGCGCATCTGGATGTTCTCACCCAGCTTGGCAACCAGTGCCTTGCGACGATCGTCGGCCTTCTCGCCGTCGACATCCAGCGCGTTGACCGCGTCCATGTCGGCCGGGTCGTCGGTCAGGATCTTTTCGGCGACGTTCTGAGCAAAGCTGGCGAAGTCATCGCCCTTGGAGACGAAGTCGGTCTCAGAGTTAATCTCGACCATCGCCGCGCTCTTGCGATCGTCACTGATCGCGATGGTGACCTGACCTTCTGCAGCGACGCGACCGGCCTTCTTGTCAGCCTTGGCCAGACCGCTCTTTCGCATCTGCTCGATCGCGGCCTCGATGTCGCCGTCGGTCTCGACCAGTGCCTTCTTGCACTCCATCATGCCCGAGCCGGTGCGCTCGCGAAGCTCTTTTACCAGAGAGGCGGTAATTGCCATGAGCTGTCTTCTCCCGAATCTGTCTTGTACGAAAACAACGGGTCAGGCGACCCGTTGTTCGGAAATTCCGTGACGGAGTGACTCAAACGGCCACCCCGCTCCAGGCGGCGATTACTTGGCCGCTTCTTCCTCGTCGGCCACTTCGACGAAGTCGGACTCGCTGACGCTGGTGGCGCCCTTGGCGTCCAGTACGGCATCGGCGACGGCGCCGGTGTAGAGCTGGATCGCGCGGATCGCGTCATCGTTACCCGGGATAACGTAGTCAACGCCCTGGGCGCTGTTGTTGGTATCGACAACGGCCACAACCGGAATACCCAGCTTCTTGGCTTCCTTGATGGCGATGTCTTCGTGACCCACGTCGATAACGAACAGGGCGTCCGGGAGGCGCTCCATGTCCTGGATGCCGCCGATGGAACGCTCGAGCTTGGCACGCTCGCGGGTGGTCTCCAGCGCTTCCTTTTTGACCAGCTTGGCCAGGCTGCCGTCCTCTTCCATCTGCTTGAGCGCCTTGAGGCGGCGAATGGAGGCGCGAACGGTGCGGAAGTTGGTCATCATGCCGCCGAGCCAGCGGTGGTTGACGTAGGGCATGCCGCAGCGCTTGGCTTCCTGCTCGATCAGGTCGCGGGCCGAGCGCTTGGTGCCGACGAACATGATCTTGCCGCCGTTACCTGCCAGCTTGCCGACGTAGTTCAAGGCATCCTCGAACATCGGCAACGTCTTCTCCAGGTTGACGATGTGGATCCGGTTGCGCTGACCGAAGATGTAGGGCGCCATGCCCGGGTTCCAGTATCGAGTCTGGTGGCCGAAGTGGACACCAGCCTCGATCATCTGACGCATCGTGATTTTAGCCATTGGTAACTACCTGATTATGTTGGGTTAGGCCTCCGCCACATCTGACAGCGCAACCCCGGCCAAACCGTCGGGCACCCCGCGCTGCCATCTCGATGGGCGTGTGGAATTTCCGGGACGGCATGAACGAGCCACGTCCCGGCGCGCGGATTATACGAGAGAAAGCCCCTGGAAGGAACCGTTGGAATCAAGCACCGCCCTTGTCAGTCGGCGGCCTGATGCCGGACCACGGCAGCGAGGCCCTCGGCAACCGCTCGCACCTCTTCGTCGGACTGCCCCTCGACCATCACGCGAACCAAGGGCTCGGTTCCGGAGGGACGCAGTAACACTCGCCCCCGCCCGGCCAACTCACGCTCGGCCGCGGCCACGGCGTCCAGGATGACCGGATTTTCCAGGGATACGGGGCGCTCGATACGCACGTTTACCAGCGTCTGCGGCAACACGGTCATCGGTTCGAGCAGCTCGATCAACGAGCGATCGCGACGCGCCATTTCGGCCAACACCTGCAGCGCCGCGACGATCCCGTCACCCGTCGTGTGTCGATCCAGGCAAAGCAGGTGGCCCGAGGACTCGCCACCGAGCAGCCATTGCTCGCGCCGGAGCGCCTCGTGAACGTAGCGGTCGCCCACCCTGGCGCGCAGAAACGGCCGACCCAATGCCTCGATGGCCTGTTCCAGACCGAGGTTGCTCATCAGGGTCCCGACAACACCACCGGCGTACCCCTGCTCGATCCGTCCGGCCGCAATCACGTACAAAAGCTCGTCGCCATCGCGAACGCGACCATCGGCATCCACCATGATCACGCGATCGCCATCACCGTCGAAGGCGATCCCGAGGTCGGCTTGCGACTCACGAACCGCGGATCGCAATGCCTCGGGGTGGGTCGAGCCCACTCCTTCGTTGATATTGAAGCCGTCCGGCGTCGCGCCGATGACCTCGACCTCCGCCCCCAGCTCGGCGAAAACCCGGGGCGCCACCTGGTAGGTGGCCCCGTGGGCGCAATCGACCACGATACGCAGACCGGAAAGGCTGATGCCGATCGGCACTGTGCTCTTGCAGAACTCGATGTAACGACCCGCGGCGTCACTGATGCGATCGGCCTTGCCCAGCTGGCGGTTGTCGATCACCTCGAGCTCGCAGTCGAGCATGGACTGGATCTCGTCCTCCACCGCATCCGGCAACTTTTCGCCGCTCGCGGAGAAGAACTTCACGCCGTTGTCGTCGAACGGATTGTGCGAGGCGCTGATCACGACCCCCGCCGACGCCCGGAGCGTGCGGGTCAGATAGGCGATTGCCGGCGTCGGCATGGGGCCGAGCAGGCGCACGTCCACCCCGGCGGCGGAGAAACCCGACTCGAGCGCCGACTCGAACATGTAGCCAGACACACGCGTGTCCTTGCCGATCAGCACCCGGCGCCGACCGTGATCGCCCAGCACCTTGCCGGCCGCCCAACCCAGCTTCAACACGAACTCCGGTGTCATGGGTGACTTGCCCACCGCCCCGCGCACTCCGTCGGTTCCAAACACTCTCGTCACTAACACACTCTCCCTGACACCATGCTCACGTCTAGGTAGGCCCCGCGCCATTCGATAGCGTTTCTACGGCAACGCCATGGGTCCAGACGCAAGGCACCCGATGACCCAGCACCGGCTATACGCCCAGAGCCTCCTCGAACACCCTGCCCCATAAAGCACAAAAGAAAAGCGCCGGCAGTTGCCGGCGCCCTTTGAACCCGAACTTGCGTCAAGTCTGAACGAAGCAGACCGTCTGCCCGAGATCACATTGCCGGCTGATCGCCGTCGTCATCACCGCCATCGGAAACGTCTACACGCAGCTTATCGATCTCGGCGATGTATGCCGCCAGGTTATTGATATCCGCGTCGGACAAATGGGTTGCCTGCGGGATCATCGCATAAGAGTACTGGCCCATCTCAGTACCCTTGCGATAGACCTTCAGCAAAGAGGCAACCTGGGATGCCGGCAGCCCCTTGAGCTTGGGCGCATCCATCAGGTGACCGCCCTCACCCTTCTCGCCGTGGCAGATTGCACATGAGGAATACAGCGCCTGACCACGCTCTACGTCAGCCTTGGCTATATCTCCGGATGCGGCTTCCTCGTCGTCATCGCCGTCTTCGGCCTTCGCTTCGTCTTCAGCCTTCGCTTCGTCTTCACCGTTACCACCGTCGTCGGAACCACCACCGAACTCATCGGCGATGTAGGCTGCCAGGTCGGCGATATCCTCGTCGGACAGACTGGACGCATTCGGCGCCATGGTGCCGTAACGGTCACCCAGCCCGACGCTCTTGAGATAGTCCTGATCGCCTTCGCGATAAGCAGTCAGCTTCTTGGCAGTTTCGTCCTGACCCAAGCCGGTCATCTTCGGGAAGGCCCCGCCCTGACCGCCGCCATCGGCGCCGTGGCAGGCCGCGCAGGAGGCGTACTTTTCCTTGCCCGCGGCAACATCGCCGTCGGCGTGAGCCAGCAGCGGTGCCGCGAGGGCTCCACTGGCGGCAAGAGCGATAAGTGAACGACGCATCTGTTTCATGATTCTTCTCTCAACTGTTGCAGCCCACGACATCCGCCGGAGGAAACACCACGATGTCACCGACATCGACAAGCGGCAATCCGGCGGCTAGGCGGTGATTTCAAGTCAACCAAATTAACCCCGTGGGGAAAATATCAGAAAACCCTAATTCGTTCCAAGGCAAACGCTTTTATAGCGGGAAAGCAGCGCTTGTCACGGATCACGGGGAAAGCCGTCAACCCGTTTTTGTTGCACGCCAGACCGACAGCGCGTCCCGGGTCGCTTCGACATCGTGCACGCGAAGCACCGCCGCCCCGCGCTCGGCGGCAAGCAAGGCGGCCGCGGCACTGCCTACGGCGCGCCCGTCAACCGGCTGCCCCGTCGCCTCGCCGATCATACGCTTGCGCGACATGCCTACCAGCATCGGGACATCCAGCCGCTCGAGCTCAACGAGGCGTCGCAACAACGTGTAGTTCTGCTCATGGCTCTTGGCGAACCCGAACCCCGGGTCGACGAGGATGCGGTCGGCCGGGATGCCCGCCGAGCGCAGTTGCCGCACCCGCTCGGCGAGGTAGTCGATCACCTCGGTCACCACATCACCATAATCCGTGCGAGTCGCCATCTCGCCCGGCTCGCCGCGCATGTGCATCACACATACCGACGCACCACTCGCCACGGCAGCCTCGAGCGCCCCCGGTCGGGTGAGTGCCCGCACGTCGTTGATCAGGCAGGCACCCGCGTCAACCGCGCGTGTCATGACGGTCGGCGAACTGGTATCCACCGACAGAGGACAATCGAAACGCGCCGCCAACGCC
>JBHEOB010000014.1:0-31083 GCA_046261775.1 Guyparkeria sp. | reverse complement strand
GTTCTCACAAGCTCCGTCCTTTAGGGCGGGGTAGTTGACGCGGTCCGGTTACTCGAAAATGGGCGGTGGAGCGCATGATAAACTCCGCGCCCTTGTCCGAGGAATGCGTGCAGGAATTCCTTGAATAGAACCGTTACGGACATGCGTCCGGGAGAGTCGAAACGTGGATAAGTCATCGCAGGTCGGCCTATTGGGAATCGTCGGGGCCGTTTGGGGCGTGCTGGGCCTGAGTGCCTTACTGCTCTGGGCGATCTACCGCCTGTCCTTCTATGGCGTCGAGGCCTGGGCCGAACCCTGGGCCTGGTGGCACTGGGTCTTCTTTGCCGTGTGGATGGTGTTCATGGTTTACAGCGAGGGCTACAAGGGCTTCCAGAAGGGCTTTTCGCCGCGGGTGGTCGCCCGGGCGGTCCACCTGTCGCGCAACCCGGTGGGCTGGCATGTGCTGCTCGCCCCGCTCTACTGCATGGGTTACATCCACGCGACCCAAAAGCGCCGCATCGTGACCTTGTCGGTGACGGTCGGTGTGGTCGCGCTGGTGCTTCTGGTCAGCCTGCTGCCGCAGCCGTGGCACGGTATCGTCGATCTGGGCGTGGTCGCGGGCCTTGGCTACGGGGTGATCGCGATTCTCGCCTTTGCACTCAAGGTGCTGCTGGGCCGGCCCCTTGACTGGCCCACCGATGTCCCCGGCAGTGAGCTCCAGGCAGGGTAGGGGTGATCGAGATGGACGGATCGGATAATGCGCGCAATCGACTTTCCCGGGTGGTGACCCGCACGGGCGACCGCGGCGAGACAGGCCTGGCCGACGGGCGGCGCCTGGAAAAGGAGGCACTCACCATCGAGTTGCTGGGGGAGCTCGACGAGCTCAATGCCCGCCTGGGCAGTCTGAGCGTCTCGATCACGGACAGGTCCGACATGCTGGCGTTCGTCCGCGAACAGCAACAGGCGATTTTCGATCTGGGCGGATTCGTCGCGATGGGCGAGATGGCCGCTGCCAGCCAGTTACCGTCGCTCGAGCGCCTGGAGGCATGGGTGGAGGCTGGCAACCGGGATCTACCGCCACTCAGGGAGTTCATACTGCCGGGAGGCACCGAGGCCATGGCACGCGCCCACCTGGCGCGCACGGCGACCCGCCGCGCCGAGCGTCTTGCTTGGGGCTGGTGCCATGAAGGTGACAAGGTGGGCGACCAGGGTGGCGATCGCGCTGCGCTCGCCGCCTACCTCAATCGGCTCTCGGATGCCTGGTTCGTGTTCGCCCGCTTGCTGGATGCCGATGGTCGGCACACGGTCTACTGGCGGGGCGCGGCCTCGTCGGACTGACCCGGGTAATCCGGATCGCTACTCGTGTCTGAGGCTTCCTCGCGCGCGCTCGTGTTCGGCCCGCCCGCCGCCAGTGTCGTCCGATCCAGGTCTTCCTCCCACTGCCGGCGTCGTTTGGCGAATCGACTCAGCGCCGGGATGGCCTTGACCAGTTCCTCGGGCAGGGCGGGTAGGCTTCCCTCGATGGCCCGTTCCACATCGGTCAGCGTGATGCGTTCGCTCGGGCGCGCCGGCAGGAAGCAGGTGCTGTCCTTCGGTTCGGTGATGCGCAGCAGTTCGGCTTCCACCAGCTTTCCCAGCAGCGGATCGATCCAGACCGGGGCCAGCTGCGGATAGTGGCCCACCCGCTCGGCCAGCCGATCCCGATCCGGCGGCACCTTGCCGGCCTCGAAGCGGCGTTCAATCTCGTCGAGCAGCACGATGGCGGTGGCCAGTTTCGCGCCGGAGTGAACCGGCTCGGGTTTGCCGAGCGTGAGCCGGTCGCTGTGCTGCCAGGCGTAGCTGATGCCCGCGCCCACCAGCACGATCATCCAGGCGATCTGCAGCCAGACCAGGAAAAGCACCAGCGAGGCGAATGCCGAATACACGGCGGTGTAGCTGGTCGAGCCGGCGATTAGGCCGCCGAACAGCAGTCCGAGCAGGTTCCAGAGTACAGCAGCCACCAGCCCGCCGACCAAAGCCGAGCCGGGCCGCACCCGCGTGTTGGGGATGAACAGGTAGAGAAAGGCGAAGGCGCCGGTCCAGATCGCCAGCGGCACCAGGTGGCCCAGCCAGTTGAGCAGGGTGGCCAGTACCGACAGTTCGGCCACGTCGCTGACCCAGGGGGAGGCGAGCAGGGTGGCGGTCAGGCTGCCGGCTGCGATCACTAGTACCGGACCGACCATCAGCACCGAGAGGTAATTGGCGAAGCGCGCCGACATCGACCGCATCTGGTGGACGTTCCAGATGCGGTTGAACACCCGCTCGATCTTCTGCAGCAGCGCGATGACGGTGTAGAAGAGCAGGGCAACGCCCACCGCGCCCAGAACGCCGACCCGTATATTTTCGACGAAGTCGAGGATGCGCGGGGTCAGTTCATCCGCGGCCTCGCCCAGCGGTGCCATCACCGAGAGCAGGAAC
Source organism: Guyparkeria sp. (assembly GCA_046261775.1). Taxonomy (GTDB): domain Bacteria; phylum Pseudomonadota; class Gammaproteobacteria; order Halothiobacillales; family Halothiobacillaceae; genus Guyparkeria. The sequence goes on along the minus strand of JBHEOB010000014.1, from coordinate 28,647 downwards.
GGCTCGATCACGGCGGACGAACCGAAGGCCTTGAGCACCGAAAAGGCAACGGCCAGCAGCGGCACCATCGAGAGCAGCGTGGTGTAGGACAGGCTCATGGCGTTGAGTTGCAGATCGCCGCGCGAGGCCGAGGACAGTACGCTCAATATCGCGCGCGTCAGCCGCTGAGCGGTCCGGCCGGCGCGACCGGCGGGTCGGTCCTGCCAGATCCATCGCGTGATCGTTTGCAGCCATTGTCGGGGCGTGAAGGGAATCATCAATCAGCCGGGTCCTTGTCGTGGTGCGGCGGTCGGTGCGGTCGTGGTCGTGCAGCGTGCGACGCGAAGATCGTGATGCCTGACCGGCAACGCACGCCGTCTGAGGGTGCATTAATGGGTGGCGTGGCATCCTGGGGCAATGCGTCCGGCGCGGCCTGCGTTATCATGCTCGACCCGGCGCATCGCGGCGCCGCAGCCGCTTCGGCCTTTTCTGCGAGGGAGCTTAGCACCAGATGGAAACCACACCGACGCTCACCGACGCCCCCGATGTGCCGGTCGTCCTGGCGATTGCCGGTCATGACCCCAGTGGCGGCGCCGGCATCCACGCCGACATCGAGGCGATCGTCAGCCAGGGCGTGCACCCTGCCACGGCGATCACCGCGTTGACCGTGCAGGACACGGTCAACGTGCATGGGTTCGTAGCCAGTGACCCAAAACTGGTGATCGACCAGTCGCTGGCGGTGCTCAAGGACATGCCGGTCGGCGCGATCAAGATTGGCATGCTCGGCACCGTCGAGTTGGTCGAGGCGGTCGCCTCGGTGCTGGCGCGCTACCCGGATATCCCGGTGGTGCTCGATCCGGTATTGGTTGCCGGCGGGGGCGGATCGCTGGCCGACAACGCAGTCGCCGCGGCGATGGTAGAGCACCTTTTCCCGCGCGCGACCATCGTCACGCCCAACGCCCATGAGGCGCGGGTACTGGCACCGGACGCGACCACTCGGGATCAGCGCGGCCAGATGCTCTCGGCGCTGGGCGCGGAATACGTGCTTCTCAAGGGCGGCGACGAGCCGGGCGAGAAGGTGGAGAACTGGCTGTACGGCGTCGAGCCGCCGCGGCGTTTCGTCTACGAACGGCTGGCCGGCCATTTCCACGGCTCGGGCTGCACCCTTTCCTCGGCAATCGCCGGGCTGATCGCCCAGGGCAGCGACCCGGTCAATGCCGTCCACGAGGGCCTCGAGTACACCCACCAGACCCTGATGCATGCCGCGGCGATCGGCCGGGGGCAGCTGATTCCGCACCGGTTATTCTGGGCCGACGACGAGGGTGGGGTGGACATGAGCGACGAACCGCCCGGCTCTTCCCGAGTGCACTGACCGAGACACGCCGAACAAAGACCAGCCGAGGAATCGATGCAGAACGCTCGTCCCAGCACCGACATGATGTTGCGCCAGGTCGACCAGATCGCCCACGAGATGCAGCAGGCCGGACTCTGGTCGGATCAGCGACCCAGCGAACAGGCGCTGGCCAGTCGGCACCCGTTCTGCTTCGACACCCTGGCATTCGAGGAGTGGCTGCAGTGGGTATTCCTGCCGCAGATGGGTGAACTGCTTGACCGGTTTGGTACGCCGCCGGAGAACTGTTCTATGGCACCGTTGGCCGAGCACCAGTTCGTCGAGCTCGAGGAGGATACTGACCGCCTGCTAGCAGCGATTACCGAATTCGACAACCTCGCCTGGCATTTCTTCAACGCCCGCTGACCGGCGGAACCGACCGACACTACCGGATAACCCATGACCGATTCGCACCGCCGTCCCGATCCCGACTGGTCGCTTTCGACCCAAGCCATCCGCGTAGGCCACCATCCGACACCCGAGCGCGAGCACGGCGAGCCGATTTTCACCACCTCTAGCTTCACCTTCGAGTCGGCCGAGCAGGCCGCGTCGCGTTTTGCCGGCGACGAACCGGGCAACATCTACGCGCGCTTCACCAACCCGACCACGCGCATCTTCGAAGAGCGCCTCGCGGCGATGGAAGGTGGCGAGGACTGCGTCGCCACCGCCTCGGGCATGGCCGCGATCTTGACCACCTTCATGGCGCTGTGCGAGGCCGGCGACGAGGTGGTGGTCGCCCGCCAGGTCTTCGGCACCACCAAGGTGTTGTTTGACAAGTACCTCGCCAAGTTCGGCCTGGTGGTGCACTGGGTGGACCTGACCGACTGGTCGCAGTGGGAGGCCGCCGTCAACGCGCACACGCGCTTGCTGTTCATCGAGACGCCCTCGAACCCCCTGACCGAGGTCGCTGACATCAGTCAACTGGCGGAGCTGGCCCATGCACACGATGCGGCGCTGGTGGTCGACAACTGTTTCTGCACCCCGGCGTTGCAGCGGCCGCTCGAACTGGGGGCGGACATCGTGATCCACTCGGCGACCAAGTTCCTCGACGGACAGGGCCGCGCCGTTGGCGGGGCCGTGGTCGGTGATGCCGAGCGCGTGGGCAAGGAGGTGCGTGGCTTTCTGCGTACCTGTGGACCGACGATGGCGCCGTTCAATGCCTGGATATTCGCCAAGGGACTCGAGACCCTGAACCTGCGCATGGAGGCGCACAGCCGCCACGCCCGCGAGGTGGCCGACTGGCTCGTGGCCCACCCCAGTGTCGCCCGGGTGCATTTCCCGGGTCTGGCGGACCATCCGCAGGCGGCAATCATTGCCGCGCAGCAGACCGGCCCCGGCGCGATCGTCTCGTTCGTCGTCGACGGTGGGCGCGAAGCGGCATGGCAGGTGATCAACCGCACGCGGATGCTCTCGATCACCGCCAACCTCGGCGACACCAAGACCACCATCACGCACCCGGCCAGCACCACCCATGGGCGGCTGTCGCCCGAGGCTCGGGCCGAGGCCGGCATTGACGAGGGCCTGGTGCGATTGTCGGTGGGGCTCGAGGACCCGCAGGACATCATCGCCGATCTCGCCCGCGGGCTGGGCGAGCAGATCGACTGAGGGTGCCCTGATCGCGGTCGAATGGCGTCTTACCGGACCTGCACCAGGTCGCCGCGTTCGACCGATTGGCTGCCCTGGTAGCGAACGGTCGCATCGTTCTGGCCTAAGAAGGTCACGCGGGCCTCGCCGAGACTCATCGGCTCGCGAATGGGCCCGGCGGTGGTGTCCAGGTCGGGGCGAGTCAATAAGTTGACGCCGAGCGAGTCGACCGGCACGCCCGGCTCGATCACCACGAGACGGTCGTCGGCCGACAACCCGTCGCGTCGACCCAGATCGATCCGCAGGTCGGTGCCGCCGTCACGCCCCTCGCTGGAGAGCACGCGCCCGACCAAGGGGCGGCACTCCACGGTGTCGAGCACCTTCTCGGCAAGCGTGTTGATCGCGGTATCAAGCGAGTCGCCCCATTCGCTTTCCCAAAAACGCGCCGAGTCGGCCGCCGCCACGGGCGAGAAGGGCTTGCCACCGCTTGGTGACAGGTCGAGTCCCCAGGTGTCAAGGCGCACACCCTGGGCTCCGTCGTCCAGAGTGGCCGCGAGTCGTCCGGCACGCGGCGAGTAGCGGTCGGGCATCAGCAGGATGCCGGACGGTCGTCCTTCGGTGCCGAGATCGCTTGCCGCCAGGCGAACAAAGTAGGGGGCGGCATGCCGTGAGAACGCATCCAGTGACGGCTCGAGGCCCGTGCTGCGTGTCGGACGGATGACCTTGACGACTTGATGGCCGCCCTGTTCGAGACGGCGCTCGAGCCGGTCGGCGATCGCGGCGGGCAGTCCGAGCACGTCGCCGGGCTGATGACCGATCACGGCCTCGCTGATCACGATGCGGTGCGAGGCAGCGCACTCCTCCGCCTGTGTGGGGGCAGTCATCGCGGCGAAAACGAGTGGCGCCAACAGGGAGAGGAGGCCTCGGCGGCGTGCGGTTGTCGGGTGCGTCGGTACACGGGGCGCGGTGGATCGGTGCATGTTGGTGACCTGTCGGCGAAGTCGTGGTCCGGGCAGACCCGGTAGGCAGCGTCTTGATCGAGGCGCTGCGCTTTCGGGTTCCATTGTCAGGCGAGCGATGTCGTGGCAATCGCAAGCCGTTGCGTTCCTGTGTGTTTCTTCGTGAACCAATGCAAACCTTGTGCCATGCGGATCGTATCCGGCCATTGTCCTCCACCCCGGCCGCGGTTCAGCCATCGGCGACCAAAACGCTATACTGCCCCCTTTGTCTGATTCGAGCCGGCCGTCGCTCGGCCGAAAAGCCATTGTCCTGCCCCAACGAGGTATCGATGACCGTTCGCACCCGTTTCGCCCCGTCTCCCACCGGTTATCTGCACATCGGCGGCGCCCGTACGGCCCTGTTCAGCTACCTGTTCGCCCGCCGGCATGGCGGCGAGTTCGTACTGCGCGTGGAGGACACCGACCGCGAGCGCTCCAACCCCGAATCGGTCAACGCGATCCTCGAGGGCATGACTTGGCTGGGGCTGGACTACGACGAGGGTCCGTTCTACCAGACCGAACGCATGGACCGATACCGCGAGGTGATCGACCGGCTGCTGGCCGAGGACAAGGCCTATTACTGCTACGCCACCCGCGAGGAGCTCGACGCGCTGCGCGAGGCGCAGATGAAGCGGGGTGAAAAGCCTCGCTACGACCGCCGCTATCGTGATTTTACCGGCACGCCGCCGGAGGGCGTCAGGCCGGTGGTGCGTTTCAAGAATCCGCTTGACGGGCTGGTGGTGGTCGAGGATGCCATCCGCGGCCGGGTGACTTTCCGCAACGACGAGCTCGACGATCTGATCATCGCACGCGGTGACGGCAGCCCGACCTACAACCTGACGGTGGTGGTCGACGACATGGACATGCGCATCACGCATGTGGTCCGTGGCGACGACCATCTCAACAACACCCCCCGCCAGATCAATCTCTACCGAGCGCTGCACGTCGAGCCGCCCGCGTTTGCGCACCTGCCGATGATCCACGGCCCGGACGGGGCCAAGCTCTCCAAGCGCCACGGTGCGGTCAGCGTGGTGCAGTACCGCCAGGACGGCTTCCTCCCTGAGGCGCTGCTCAACTACCTGGTGCGGCTGGGCTGGTCGCACGGCGACGAGGAGATATTCACGCGTGCCGAACTGGTCCAGCTGTTCGACCTGGTCGACGTCAACCACTCGGCCTCGAGCATCAATCCTGAGAAGCTGCGCTGGCTCAACCAGCACTACATGCGCGAGCTGCCGGTTGCCGACGTGGCCGCCGAGCTGCGCTGGCATCTGGGTCACCTGGGTATCGACCCCGACGAGGACGGGCCCAAGCCGGCGGCGATCGTGCCGGCCTACGTCGATCGGGTCCACACGCTGGTGGAGATGGCCCACGAGGCCCAGCCCTTCTACCAGGATGTCGTCGAGCCCGATTCCGAGGCGATGGAAAAGCTGGACGCCTCGGCGGCGATGGTGGTCGATGCGCTGATGGTCGCGCTGGAGGACGGCGCGGTCTGGGAGAGCAGCGACACGCTCGAGGCGGCGGTCAAGGGCGTGGCCAAGACACTCGACGTCAAGTTGGGCAAGGTCGGGCCGGTACTGCGGCTGGCCCTGCTTGGACATACCTCGTCGCCCAGCTTCGGCGTAATCCTCGAGCTGATGGGGCGCCTGCGCAGCATCCAGCGCCTCAACGCCTTCCGGGACCGGATCGGCGCCTGAGATGAAGATCGGGGCCATGCGACCGGCATTGACGATCACGGTCGTATACTTGCTGCTCGCCTCCCTGTGGATATGGGTCACCCAGTGGCTCCTCGGGCGGTTGGGCGGTGCCCATTGGGAGATTTCGACTGCCGGCCTGGTCTTCGGCGAGATCTTCGTGCTGATCACCGGGGCGGTGCTCTATGTGCTGGTCGACCGGCTGACAGCGACTCGTCAGGACGTGATCGATGCCGGACAGGCACGCGCACGCAGCCGTCAGGGCTGGCTCACCGCGATGCTGATCGCCCTGGTGCTGATTGCCGTGGTGCAGATCTTCATCGCGGCGGTGGCCGCTCGACAGTACGCGCCCCTGTTGCTGGACAAGGCTCAGCGTGAAGTGGCCAACCTCGCCGCCATTCGCGCCATCGAGCTGGAAAACTGGGTCGAGGAGCGGGATCAGCAGGTCGAGTCACTGGCGCAACGTAGCGACTGGCTCAAGGACTGGGTGGCCCGTCTGGACGAGGGGGAGGTGGCGGATTTCCCCGACGACCTGCGACTTGGCAGCCTGGTAAGCCGCTTTCGTTCGATCACACTGCTGGACCCGGATCGCACCCCGCAGTTGCAGACGGGGGCCACCAACGTGGTGCCGCCGGACATGCAGGAATTCGACCAGGCGGCCGTCACGGGCGAGGTGCGCACCGTGACCCGGTTCACGCGCGGGCGCGGCGGGGTCGACCTGTTCTGGATTCTACCCATCTACGATGATCGCACCGCCGTCAGCCGGGGGCCCTCGTACCTCATGCTCTGGACCCGGCTGAATACCGACAGCCTGCTGTCGGACGCCGAGGCCGACGGCCTGCAAGTGCGCGCCGCCGACGGCCTGCGCACGCTTCTGATCAACACCCCGGCCGATCCTGCCAGCGGATCGATCTTCTGGCCCATGCTGGTACTTGACCCGAATGAGGCGTCATCCGAGGTCGGCGAGACGCCGGCGGCGATTGTCGACAGCCTGAGGGTGGGTTTGTTCACGGACGGCGGAACATCGCCGGGCGACCTAGGCGCCGAAGAAGGCGTCACCCGTATCGAGGGCACCGATCGCGTCTACGCCACCGTCGGTCTGGACCGCCTCTCCGCGCGTCTTCTGGTACTGCAGGACCGTCGCGAGGTGCTTGCGCCGGTCGATCAGCTGGAGAAGTGGCTGAGCCTGACGGCGATGCTTTCGACGTTGGGCATGTTCGCCGCCTTGCTGTTCCTGTGGCGATTCCTGCGAGGGCGCTACCGAGCGAAAAGCGCCGATATCGTGCGGGAACGCGAGTTCTGGCGCCATGCCTGGCTGGAGATGCCGGCACTGGGCCTGATCGAGCTCGACCCACGTCGATTCCACGTGCTCGTCGCCAACCGGCAGGCGGCCGAATGGTTCGGCCTGGCGCGTGAGACGTTGGTGGGACGAAGGTTGTTCGAGCTTTTCGAGCCGACCGACCCCGGCTCGCCATTGAGTGAGGATCCCGAAACCGGCTTGCGTGCCTATTTCGCGCGTGGCGCGGTCGACCGACTCTCGCTGGAAGGACGGGTCACCGGACAGGGTGTTTCGGGCCCGATGTGGCTGGAAGTGCGCGTGTTGCGTGACGAACAGGGCCTGCCCGAGCGGATGGTCGCCATGCTTCGCCCCGCGCGTGCGACCGACGACATCGCACTGCGCGCCCGGATCGACCATCTCACCGCGCGTTGTGCGGTGCTCTCTGCCGTCGAGCGTGACAGGCTGATGTCCACGCTGGCCGATCAGAAAACGAGTCCGTTTCTCGATGTGAGCACGATCACCCTGGCCACCACGATGATCAATGATCGTGCCGCGCTGATCGACTACCTGGAGGCGCGCCTTCCGGAATCCCTGCGTCGCCACCAGGCCCTACTCCGCCCATTGGCCGACGAACTGGGCCGGGTGCTGGTCAGCGGCGAGGGACGCTGGGTCCATAGCGATGCCGGCGGTCCGACAGGGAGTGTCGAGGGCAATCCGGCGGTGATCGACGCCGTCGGCCACAGCGTGGTGCTACTGCCCGAACCGGTGAGCGAGCCGGGCGTGGTGGCCGTGCGGCTTTATATCAGTCGCGATCGATGGGAAATCACGCCCGGCCTGATTGAGGCCCTCGAACGCCTGCACCGGGTCTGTGGCACGCGCCTGTGATCGAAAAGGCAAAAAGAGGCCCGCGCAGGCCATCGAGAAGCGTTGGTTCTAGTCGATAAGTGGCCGATCGTTCTGGCGAGCGGCTCCCTGACTCAAACGCAAACGCCCCGCGTCGATGCACTCGACGCGGGGCGTTTTGTTTGGGTGGTGTCGGGCGTCACTCCGTCCGGTTCGTATCCTCACCGCGCACGTGGTCTTGTCGTTGGGCCGTGGTGTCGTCCGGATGGCTGGGGTTGTCGCCGGACAGCTGCCGATGGAGGCCGGCGCGTGCCATTAGCAGCGCGCTGATCGGCGCGGTCAGGAACAGGAACACCAGGATCAGGATCTCGTGAACCGAAAGGCTGCCACGACTGGAAAAGTACACCGCCGAGCCCAGCAGGATACTGCCCACACCCAGGGTCGAGGCCTTGGTGGGCCCGTGCAGGCGCATGAAGAAGCTTGGCAGCTTGGCCAGGCCCAGCGAACCCAGCAGCACAAAGGCTGCGCCGAACAGGATCAGGAAACTGACGATGAGTTCGAAAAGCATGATGGTCTCCCGCCTATTCGACGATGTCGCCGCGAATCAGGTATTTGCTCAAGGCCACCGTGGTGATGAACCCCAGTACCGCGATCAGCAGCGCTGCCTCGAAATTGATCGAGGTCTCGAACCAGATGCCCAGGGCTACAAGCAGGGCGATGGCGTTGATCGACATCGTGTCGAGCGCGAGTACCCGGTCGGTTTCGTCCGGGCCCTTGAACAGGCGATAGGCCGCCAGTCCCATCGCCAGCACTATAAGAATAAGGGCAATCCCGAGGCTGAAGTGAATCATGATTCGGTCCCCGAAGTGGTTGATGACGGCGCCGTCTCGGCGGCCTTCTGGCCGAAGACCCGCATCAGGCGCGTCTCGTAGCGTTGCTTGATCTCCGCGATCTCCTCGGCGAGATCATCGGCATGCAGGGCATGCACCCAAAGCCGGCTCTGGTCGGGGCTGATCCGGCAGGAAACGGTCCCCGGTGTCAGAGTGATGGTCGCGGCGAGAATGCTTACCGGCAGCGCGCCCCGAAGATCCAGTTCCATTTCGAACAGCTGTGAGCGCAGGGCGCGATTGGGGCCCAGCACCTGGCGAGCCACGACGAAATTCGCCCGGATCATGTCGATCAGCACCACGCCCAGATAGCCGCTTAGGGCGAGAGGGCTTCTCACCTTGGCGCGAATCTCCCAGAAGCGATGCGTAAGCCAGGGGATCGCCAGTGCCACGATCGCGCCCATCACGATCGTGCCGGGATGGATGCTGTTGTTGATCACCAGCCAGCTGATCAGCAGGATCAGGCTGAGCAGGGGTTGAGGCAGGATGCGGCGCATTTAGTGACCTCCCTCGTTATCCGGGTAATCCGGGTAATCCTGGCCGTACTTGCCGGGCGCGGTGTCCGGCGACAGAATGCCGTCGGGCATCACCGCCTCCAGGTAGCCCGACGGCGTCGAGATCTGCTCGGCCGTGACATCCAGCCACGCCGACAGCGGGTTTGCTCCGACCACCATCACGGTGGCTATCGCCAGCGGCACGATGGCAAGCGACAGTCCCGGCACTTTCGTGCGCGCGTCACGCGGTGTCGAGTGGGCGGGATGTCCCGGGATGGCCTGCGACTGGTAGAACAGCCGGCTGCCGGAGCGCGCCAGCGCGATCACCATGATCAGGCCGCTGACCAAAACCACGGCGAAGATCGGTGCCATCAATGGGCTCTCCATGGCCGCCGCCAGAATCATCACCTTGCCAAAGAAACCGGTCAGCGGCGGCAGCCCGGCCATGGCGATCGCGTAGGCGAAGAATAGCGAGCCGATCAGCACCGCGTGCGGCACGGGCGGACCGGGCTCAATTCCGTCGCCGGTTCCTGGGCGATGCCGCATCAACAGACCGGCCAGCAGGAAGAAGCCGGCACTCAGTACGGTGGTGTGGATCCAGTAGAACAGCGCGCCGCTGATCGCCAGCTCCCGCTCCGAGCCGGTGACCAGGCCCAGGGCGATCAGGATCGTGCCCACCGAGGCGATGATCAGGTAGGCCACCTGGCGACGCAGGAACCGTCCGGACATCACGCCAAGCGCGGCCAGCAGCAAGGTGATCAGGCCCAGCCACAGCAGCCAGGGCGCGATCAGTGCCGTGGTCTCGACCAGCCCGCCGATGGAATTGCCCGAGAGCATTACCGAATCGACCCGCAGCACCGAGTACAGCCCTACCTTGGTCATGATCGCGAACAGGGCGGCAACCGGAATCGAGGCGTAGCCGTAGGCCCCCGGCAGCCAGAGGTACAGCGGGAAGGCCGCGCCCTTGATCAGGAACACCACGAACAGCAGGAAGATGGCGGTGGTGACGATCGGCACCGCATCCGGGGCCACTTGCGGAAGCTTGAGCGTGATGTCGGCCAGGTTCAGGCTGCCGACCGTGCCGTAGAGCGCGCCGACCGCGAACAGGAACAGCGTCGAGCCAATCAGGTTGACTACCACGTAGTGAAAACCCGCCCGCGTGCGCTTGCGGCCGTTGCCGTGCAGCAGCAGGCCATAGGAGGCCAGCAGTAACACCTCGAAGAACACGAACAGGTTGAACAAGTCGCCGGTGAGGAACGCGCCGTTCAGGCCGAACAACTGTGCCTGGAACAGGGCGTGAAAGTGCGGACCCGCACTGTCCTCGTCGCGCCGCACCGCGTAGAGCAGCGAGAGCATGGCGACGATCGAGGTGAGCACCACCATCAGGCCGGAGAGCCGGTCGAACACCCAGACGATGCCGAAGGGCGCGGCCCAGCTGCCCAGCTCGATTACCTGCGGGGTGTCGCCCTGGCCGCTGAGCAGCAGGCCGAGGCTGACCACCAGCAGCACCGCCACGCCAGCCAGGCTGATGCCACGAGAGAGACCGGGCGACCGCTTGCCGGTCATGGCCAGGATCGCCGCCAGGGCGGCCGGCAGCAGGACCAGCAGGGTAATCAGGTTGGCGGTCATGCGCGCGGCTCCTCTCGGCGGTCGATCACCCGGTTGGCCTGCGGGATGTGCGTGCCGTCGACGTGGTCATTGCCCAGTGCGGCGCGCGCCTTGAGGGCCAGCACGATGACGAAGGCCGTCATGGCGAACGCGATGACGATCGCGGTGAGTACGAGCGCCTGGGGCAGGGCGTCGGCCGATTGGTCGGCAGCGCCAACCACGGCTGGGGCGGCGGTGTGCAGTCGGCCCATGGTGAACAGGAACAGGTTGACGCCGTAGGACATCAGCGTCAGGCCCAGTACCACCGGGAAGGTCTGGGCGCGCAGCACCAGGTACACGCCGGCGCCGGTAAGCACGCCGATCAGCAGGGAAATGGCCAGGTTGGTCATGCGTCTCTCCCCCCGCGGGTGTCCTTGCCGGCGGGGCTTGCCTCGATGGATGCGTAGTCGGGGTGTTCGACCGCGTGATCGGTTAGGCGGCCGAGGTTGAGCAGGATCAGCATGGTCGAGCCGACCACCACCAGGAACACGCCCAGGTCGAACCCGATCGCCGATGCCAGGTGGATCTCGCCGAGCAGCGGCAGCGTGAAGTGCCAGGTCGCCGAGGTGAGGAACGGCACGCCCACGACCATGGCCACCAGACCGGTGCCCAGCGCGATCAGTATCCCCGCCCCGATGATGCCGTGGATCGGCAGGTGCAACTTTCGCTCGGCCGCCTCGATGCCGTTGGCCATGTACTGGGCCACCAGCGCGCTGGCCACGATCAGCCCGGCGATAAAGCCGCCGCCCGGCTCGTTATGCCCGCGCAGGAAGACGTAGACGCCGAACAGCAGGGTCAGCGGCAGGATGATCTGCGTGAAGGTGCGCAGCATCAGCGGATGCGGATCATCGCTCCAGGCCCGGCCGAACGGATCGCGGCGTGACGAGGGCAGCGATAGGTTGTGCAGCATCGCGAAGATACCCAGGGCGGCCAGCGCCAGCACGGTGATCTCGCCAAATGTATCGTAGCCGCGGAAATCCACCAGGATCACGTTGACCACGTTGGTGCCGCCACCGCCGGGTACCGAGTGCTCGAGGAAATACCCCGAGATCGTCTCGAACGGCCGGCTGATGATGGCGTAGGTCAGGGCCGCGATGCCGCCGCCGATCACGGTCGCGATGCCGGCATCGCGCCAGCGCCGGCTCGGCGAGGAGAGCTTGCGACTCTGCTGCGGCAGGTAGAACAGCGCCAGCAGCAGCAGGATCATGGTGACGACCTCGACCGACAGCTGCGTCATGGCGAGGTCCGGGGCGGAGAAGCGGGCGAAGATCATCGCCACGCCCAGCCCGGCCACACTCATGGTGATCAGGGCGAACAGGCGCTGGCGATGGCCGATGACGGTGACCAGGGTGGCGATGATGATCAGCAGGATGCCCAGCAAGGTCACCCAGTCGCCGCTGTCCTCAACCGTGCCCCGGTCGAGTGCCGCCTGCACGCCCGGTAATCCGGCGGCATGGAAGTAGCCGACCAGCCCGGCGATCAGCGAGAACAGGAGCGTCATGATCACGATCCGTCCCAGACGGCCGTTGTCCACCCCGCCGGTAACGCCGGTACTGGCGCGCATCAGCAGTTCCATGATGTGGTTGTAGACGGCGCGCGCGTCGAGATGCGCCATTGAGCGGGCATGCCAGCGGAAGATCGGCGTCCGGTACAGGTAGATGATCAGACCGCCGATGAGGGCCACGGCGCTCATCAGCAGCGGCACGTTGAAGCCGTGCCACAGCGAAAGACTGTACTCGGGCGGCTCGGCCTGGAGGACTCCGGTCACGGCCACGTGCAGCAAGGGGCCGACCACCAGTGCCGGCAGGATGCCCACCGCGAGACACAGCACCACGAGGATGTCGACTGGTCGCTTCATCATGCCGCGAGGCTCGTGAGGTTTCTTCGGCAGATCCCCGTCGGGCTTGCCGAAAAAGGTGTCGTGGACGAAGCGCACCGAGTAGGCCACCGACATCAGACCGCCTAGCGATACCAAAATCGGCAGCAGCCATATCGGCCCCAGGTCACCAGCGACGCGTACCGACTCGGTGAAGAACATTTCCTTGGAGATAAAGCCGTTGAACAGCGGCACACCGGCCATCGCCATCGCCGCGATAATGCCGAGCGCGGCGGTGTGCGGCATGTACTTGATCAGCCCACCCAGGCGGCGCATGTCGCGGGTGCCGGTCTCATGGTCGACGATGCCGGCGACCATGAACAGGCTCGCCTTGAAGGTGGCGTGGTTGATGATGTGGAAGATGCCCGCCACGGCGGCCAACGGCGTGCCGAAGCCGAACAGCAGCGTGATCAACCCCAGGTGACTGATGGTCGAGTAGGCCAGCAGGCCCTTGAGGTCATGCCGGAACAGGGCGGTGTAGGCGCCCAGCAGGAAGGTGATCAGGCCCGCCGTGGAGACGATGATCACCCACAGCTCGGTGCCGGCCAGCGCCGGGAAGAAGCGCGCCAGCAGGAAGATGCCCGCCTTTACCATCGTGGCCGAGTGCAGGTAGGCCGACACCGGTGTGGGCGCGGCCATGGCGTTGGGCAGCCAGAAATGGAACGGGAACTGGGCCGACTTGGTGAACACGCCCAGCAGGATCAGGATCAGCGCCGGGGCGTAGAGCTCGTGGTTCTTGATCAGCTCGCCCGATGCCAGCACGTCGGTCAGCTCGTAGGAGCCGACGATGTGGCCGAGGATCAGCACGCCACCCAGCAGCGCCAGCCCGCCCGCGCCGGTGATCGCCAGCGCCAGGCGCGCGCCGTAGCGAGCCTCCTTGCGATGCTGCCAGTAGCTGATCAGCAGGAAGGAGGCCAGCGAGGTCAGCTCCCAGAAGATGACCAGGTTGATCATGTTCTCGGAGAGCACCACGCCCAGCATCGCGCCCATGAACATCATCATGTAGGCGAAGAACCGCCCCATCGAGTCGTTGGGCGAGAGGTAGTAGCGGGCGTAGACGACGATCAGCAGGCCAATCACCAGGATCAGGCCGGTGAACAACAGCGACAGTCCATCGAGGCGGAAACCGAACGACAGGCCGGCGGCCTCGATCCAGGCGTGCGACGTGGCCACCGGCATCTGGCCGGTGTATACAACGACCAGCCAGGAGAAGATCGCCAAGGCGAGTACCGTGGCCCCGCCGGCCACCCAGGCGGCCGCATAACGGTTGATGCGGGCGCTCCAGGCTGCCAGCGGGGCGGCCAGGAACGGCAGCAAGACGACTGCGGCCAAGAGTTCGATCGCGTTCACGAACACCGTCCTTATGCGGGTGGAAAGAAGTCGGGGCCTCGTATGGGCCGGATGCCCTTCGGGCGGATATCGGCGGAAAATGCTAGCACAGAAACGGGCTGGTCGTTGCGTGAAAGCCGCGACAGCATCGCATTTGCACGCCACCACACGTGTTAACTGCGTGCGCGTGCGCGAGACGCTAGTGCGCGCCTGCGCGTGCCACCGCCGGCTTGTCCCGGCAGGGGCGCGCAGGGTCGCATTTTTTCTCGAATGTTCGGTCGAATCACGCGACCACGGTCATAGTGATAGACTTCTGGCTCCTCTAAACCACCCGTGGTCCGTCGACCCTCGAGTTCGACCGACGCGACCGGCCCGCGAAACGCCCGCTTCGTGTCGATACCGGCCACGGTGAGAAATGGCAGACCGTTTTGTCAGACAACGTGACACCAACACAGACCCGAATTCCCGCCGAGACCCACGGCATTTCGCTGAACGACCTGAGCGACAACGCCCGGTTCGTCCTCGAGCGCCTGCACGAGGGCGGCTTCGAGGCCTACGCCGTCGGCGGCTGCGTCCGCGACCTGTTGCGAGGCCGCAGCCCCAAGGACTTCGACGTGGTCACCGATGCGCTGCCCGAGCAGGTCAAACGCCTGTTCAAGCGGGCGCGGATTATCGGCCGGCGTTTCAAGATCGTGCACGTGGTCTTCCGCGACGAGTTCATCGAGGTGACCACTTTCCGCGGCGGCGACACCGGCGAGATCAAGCGCGCCGATGGCGGCATGATCACTCGTGACAACGTCTTCGGAAGCATCGACGAGGACGTCTGGCGGCGCGATTTCTCCTGCAACGCGCTCTACCTGGACTTCGCCTCGGGTGAACTGGTCGACTACGTCGAAGGCCTGACCGACATCCACAGCGGCCGCCTGCGCGTGATCGGCGAGCCGGAATCGCGCTATCGCGAAGACCCGGTGCGGATGCTGCGTGCCGCGCGCTTCGCCGCCAAGCTCGGCTTCCACCTCACTCCCGACAGCGAGCAGGCGATCGCGCATTGCCGTGAGACGCTCGCCGAAATATCCCCGGCCCGCCTGTTCGACGAGACCGTTAAGTTGCTGCAGGGCGGCGCCGGTCGACAGACCGTACTCGAGCTCAAGCGCCTGGGGCTGCTTGAGTATTTGTTCGACGGATTGGCGACCTGGATCGAGCCCAACGACCCGGCCAGCGACTGGGTGCTGATCGAGCCGGTGCTCGTGGCCACCGACGAGCGGGTCGCCAAGGACCTGCCGGTCAACCCGGCCTTCCTGTTCGCCGGCCTGTTCTGGCGGATGCTGGGTCGCCACCGCGTCCAGTGGATGCACCAGCGCGTGCCGATGGAGGATGCGATGGTGCTGGCCGCCGACGAGGTGCTCGCCGTTGCCGCCCGTCGCCTGATGATCCCGCGTCGCCTCGCCGAGATCATCCGTGCGATCTGGGCGCTGCAGCCCGATCTCGAGCGTCATGCACCGGCCCCCGGGGCCCGGGAAGGTGACGCGGGTGAGGGCAAGCTCACCGAGGAGCAGCGTGCGTTGACCGAGGCACCGTGGTTCCGCGCCGCGGTCGATTTTCTTTGCCTGCGCTCGCGGACCAACGAAGTCGACGAGGCGGTGTGCTCCTTCTGGCGACATCACGCCCCGGAGCGCGCCAGCCGGGACGAGGTGCCGGTCGAGGCATTGCAACCGTCGGACTTTGGCAAGAAACGCCGCCGTCGCCCCCGTCGGCGCAAGCCGGGTGGCAAGCCGCAGTCCGCCGGTAGCTGATTTCGGCCACGTTGGGGGTATTGATGGTTCGGGAAATCGCGACCATCGGCCTGGGCGCCAACTTGGGCGACCCGGTCGAGCAGATCGAACGAGCAGTGGAGGCCATCGACAGCCTGCCGCTGTGCGCGGTATGCGCGGTTTCCGGCCTCTACGCCAATCCGCCTATCGGCCCGCAGGACCAGCCGGACTACATCAACGCCGTCGCCGAGATCGAGACCGCCCTGGCCCCCGAGGCGCTGCTTCGCGCCCTAAAGGGGCTGGAGCGTGCGGCGGGACGTTCCTACACGCGCCACTGGGGCGAGCGCATGCTCGACCTAGATATCCTGGCCTTCGGTGACCGCAAGATCACCTCCCTCGGACTGACGGTGCCGCACCCCGAAATCGCTCATCGCCACTTCGTGCTCGCCCCGTGGCTCGAGATCCGCCCGGATGCCCGCCTGCCCGATGGCTCGCCGCTGGCCGGCTGGCTCGAGGCGGTCGCCGAGCATCCACTGCGCTTCATGCGCTCGGCGCGCTGGCAACGTCGCAGTGACGCTGCGAGTGAAACGGGTCGCACGCGCCTCCATTCCAGTGATGGCCGGGGCGATGCCCGAGGAAACGCCCTGGATGACGACAGGGCCTCCACCTCCACGCGGAGCGCGACATGACCCTTTCCCGACTGCGTCAGGCAAAGATCGACAGCATGCCCATCGCCATGCTGACGGCCTATGACGCCGGCTTTGCCCGGGCGGCGGCCGCCGCGGGGGTGGATGCCTTCCTGGTGGGCGATTCGCTCGGCATGGTGGTCCAGGGTCAGCGCGACACGCTGGTCGTCTCGGTCGACGACGTCGCCTATCACGCCGCCATGGTGCGCCGCGGGGTGGGGGATGCGCTGGTGGTCGCCGACATGCCGTTTCTCAGCGATGCGACCGTCGACCGGGCACTGGATGCCGCCGGCGTACTGATGGGCGAGGGTGGGGCCGACATGGTCAAGCTCGAAGGCGGGGCCGAGAAGGCCAATATCGTCCGCGCCCTTACCGCCAGTGGCGTGCCGGTCTGCGGGCATGTCGGGCTGCTGCCCCAGCGGGTGCGCAAGCTGGGTGGCTACCGGGTGCAGGGCCGCGAGACGGCCGATGCGCGTCGCATTCTCGAGGACGCCCAGGCCCTGGTCGCCGCGGGCATCGACCTGTTGGTGGTCGAATGCGTGCCCAGCGAACTGGGCCGGGCGCTGGCCGAGGCCGTCGAGGTGCCGGTCATCGGCATCGGCGCCGGGTCGGCTACCGACGGCCAGGTGCTGGTGATGCCCGACATGCTCGGCCTGACCGAGAAGCCGCCACGCTTCGTCCGTGATTTCCTCGCCGGAGGCGGGTCGATCCAAGGGGCGTTCGCCGCCTACGTCGAGGCGGTGCACCAGCGTCGCTTCCCCACTACCGAGGAAAGCTTCTGATGCAGGTGATCCGTGACATCGATGCGCTGCGCGACTGGCGCGAGTCGGTGGCATTCGATGCCCGTCGCGTGGGCTTTGTGCCGACGATGGGCAACCTGCACGCCGCGCATCTGGCCCTGATCGACCACGCCAAGCGCCGCGCCGACACGGTGATCGTGAGCGTCTTCGTCAATCCACTGCAGTTCGAGGACCCGGCCGATCTGGCGCGCTACCCGCGCACCGAGGAGCGCGACCTCGAGCTGCTCGAGCAGGCCGGCGTGGCGGCGGTCTTCCTGCCCACCGAGCCCGAGCTTTACCCCCACGGTCAGGACGATATTGTGCGTGTCGACGCCGGCCCGCTGGGCGAGCGGCTTGAAGGGGCGGCCCGGCCGGGGCATTTCACCGGCGTGGCGACCGTGGTCACCAAGCTGTTCAACCTCGTGCGCCCGGACGTGGCCGTGTTCGGCGAGAAGGATGCCCAGCAGGTGGCCGTGATCCGGCGGCTGGTGGCCGACCTCGACGTGCCGGTGGAACTGGCGCTCGAGCCCACCCACCGTGAACCAGACGGCCTAGCGATCAGCTCGCGCAATCGTTTTCTCGATGCCGAACAGCGCCGCCAGGCCCCGGCAGTCCATCGCGCGCTCAAACGCGCGGCCGACTCGCTGGCTGGCGGGCACACCGTCGCCGCCACGCTTGCCGGCGCCCGTCACTGGCTCACCCAGCAGGGCTTCGTGGTCGATTACCTGGTCTACTGCGACGACGAGCGACTCGAGGAACAGACCCGGCTGGTCCCGCACGGCCGGCTGTTGGTCGCCGCGGGGCTGGGCGACGTGCGCCTGATCGACAACCTCGCCGTGCACAGCCCGCACCCGGCCAGCACCGACAGCGATCGCTGAGTGCTCTTCGGCACTCCTAATGCTCGCCGATTTACGCCCAACCGGCAATTTCGGCACAATACTCGTCTGTCTCGCCGCCATGACCGACTGGTTCGGTCCTGGCGAAGTATGGGACACAAACCAAACTACCCGCCCAAACAGCGCAGCCATTTATGAACCCGAACTATCTCGACTTTGAACAGCCGATCGCCGAGCTCGAGGCCAAGATCCGCGAGCTCCAGCTCATGGACGACGATCAGGGCCTGGACATCGACGAAGAGATCGAGCGGCTGCGCACCAAGTCGACGGACCTGACGCGTTCGATCTTCTCCAACCTGGGTGCTTGGCAGGTCAACCAGCTGGCGCGCCACCCGCAGCGTCCCTACCTGGCGGACTATCTCGAGCAGGTGTTCACCGATTTCCGCGAGCTGCATGGCGACCGCGCCTTCGGCGACGATCCGGCGATCATCGGCGGCATGGCTCGGCTCGACGGCCTGCCAGTGATGGTCATCGGCCAGCAGAAGGGCCGTGACACGAAGGAAAAGATCCGCCGCAACTTCGGCATGCCGCGCCCCGAGGGCTATCGCAAGGCCAAGCGCCTGATGGAACTGGCAGAGAAGTTCGGCCTGCCGGTGCTGACGTTCATTGACACGCCGGGCGCCTACCCGGGCATCGATGCCGAGGCGCGCGGCCAGAGCGAGGCCATCGCCCGCAACCTTTACGTGATGGCCGAGCTGGAAACGCCGATCATCGTCACGGTGATCGGCGAGGGCGGCTCCGGCGGGGCGCTCGCCATCGGCGTGGGCGATCACGTCATGATGCTGCAGTACAGCACCTATTCGGTGATTTCACCGGAAGGCTGCGCCTCGATCCTCTACAAGAGTGCCGCGAAGGCACCCGAGGCAGCCGAGGCGCTGGGTGTGACCTCCGATCGTCTCAAGGAACTGGGCCTGATCGACGAGATCATCCCCGAGCCTTGCGGTGGCGCGCACCGCGACGTGCCGGCGATGGCAGGTGCGCTCAAGGCCAGCCTGAAGAAGGCGGTGCTCGCCCAGATCGATCGACCTACCCAGGCGCTGCTCGAGCGTCGCTACGCGCGGCTGATGAGCTACGGTGAGTACACCGAACGCTAATCTCGCGCCGCGGGGCACCCCAATCGGGCCGGACGGCGAGCCTTGTCCGGCCGGCCCCTCGGCCCACACCCATGTCCTGCTCGCCAGTTCCGGCGGACGCGACTCGCTCGGTGCACTGGCTTTCCTGTCGCAATGGCAAGCCCGGGGGCAGTTTGCCCGGCTGTCGGTGATCCATGTCGATCACGGCCTGCACCCGGATTCCGGGGAGTGGGCCGAGATTGCCCGTGAGCAGGCTGGGGTTCATGACTGCCCGTTCGAGCGACGCCAAGTTGTCGTGAAACGGGCTTCCTTCGGGGCTGGGCGAGGCTCGACCGAGGCGGCGGCCCGCGAGGCGCGCTACCGCGCCCTGGACGCCGCCCTGATCGAGGCGGCCTTGAATCATCCCGAGCATCCGCCGGTCCTCGTCACCGCCCACCATGCCGACGACCAGGCCGAGACCATCCTGCTGGCCTTGATGCGCGGCTCCGGCGGGCAGGGGCTCTCGGGCATGTCGGCCTGGCGCCCGCGTGGGGCGTTCGTTCACTGGCGGCCCTTCCTGGGAACCTCCCGCGATGAGCTCGAAGAAGCGGCCCGCGCCTGTGGGCTGCGCTGGGTGGACGACCCGAGCAACGACGACCCCGGCTTTGCCCGCAATCACCTGCGTCACCACGTCCTGCCCGCCCTACGCCATTATTGGCCGGATGCCGTCGGCCGAGTGCGTACCAGTGCGCAGCGCCTGTCCATGGAGCAGCGGCTGCTGGCCGAACTGGCCGAGATGGACGCTGACCAGCCACTGAACGGGCCGACGCTTGACTGGGACAGGGCCGCGGCTCTGCCACCGCATCGCCAATGCAACTTGCTGCGCCAATGGCTCGCCCGTCTGGGTTGCCTGCCCCCACCGCCCGAGCGTTTGGGCGAATGGCTGGCCCAGTTGCGCACCGCGGCGGCCGATCGACAGCCGTTGCTGGAATGGCCGGGTGGGCAGCTGCGCCGCTACCGCGAGCGGATTTACTGGTTACGGGTGTTGCCTGAGCCGACGCGGCCGGTCGACTGGCCGGCCGACCAGGATTGCCTGAAACTGGAGGGTGGTCGAGACATCTGCCGCCGTTCGACTCGTGCCGGTGGCGACGAGGGCACGGCACTGCGGCAATTGGTCGACGAGTGGCGCTTGCGGCCGGTCGGTGGCAGCGAACGACTGCGTCCGGCCGAGAATCGCCCCAGCCTGCCGATCAAGCAATGGTTCCAGGACCGGGGTGTCCCGCCATGGGAGCGCCCCGCGGCGATCGGTGTGGAGATCCACGGGCAGCTGGCCGCCGTGCTGGCCGGCGAACACTGGCTGGTGGATACGGCGTTCAAGCCGCAAGCTGGTGAGCCGGCCTGGGTGCTGACCGAGGCATAGACTGGTTCCTCATCTCGGCCAGTACCCAACACCACGAGGCCCGCAGGATCGGCTTTAGCCGCGAAACGCAACTGTAGCCCGACAACATCGTGCCTGAAGGCGCTCCGGCGGCCACCCGGCCAAGCCAGTGCCGGCAATCAACCGTTTTCATACAGCCATGTGAGCATCGCGTCCTGCACGCGGGTACCACCGCCGTACTGCACGCCCTGTTCGTTGTGCAGCATCACCACCACGTAGCGCCGACCGGAACGGGCCAGCAGGTAGCCCGCACCGGCGCGCACGTCGCGCAGGGTGCCGGTCTTGATGTGGGCGTGCCCGCGGATCGAGCCGTCGGTCAGGCGTTTTCGCATGGTGCCGTCGATCCCGCCGATTGGCAGGGTGGCCATGACCTCGGCCATGTAGGGGCTTTTCCAGACCGACAACAGCATGTCGCCGATCTGGCGGGGCGTCAGCCGCGAGATGCGTGACAGCCCGGAGCCGTTCTCGATCACGGCGCCTCTCCAGTCGAGGTCACGATCGGCAGCCCAGCGCTCGATCACCCGAGCGGCCTTCAGTTCGGTTGCCGGCGTGCCCTCGATTTCCGCGCCCATGGTCAGCATGATCTGGCGGGCCATGACATTGTTCGACCACTTGTTCATCAGCCACAGGTAGTTCGACAGCGGTCGCGAGTCGTGCGTGATCAGGCGATCCGACCCGGACTGAACCAGCCCCTGGCGCCAGGTGCCGTTGATCGTGCCGCCGGCTGATTCGAACAACTGCTTGAAGGCGTGGAAGAAAGCATCGTGAGGGTCGCCCGCGACGCGGTAGTACAGATGCGGTGCGCACTGGCGCGAGACGGTGCCACGCACCTGGATTTCCGCGCCCGGATCGGTGGGGTTACGGATGTCGATCACCGGCTGATTCGTGCTGTTGCGGCAGGGCTGGTCGACCAGGTTCAGCGTGTTCTGCAATGCCATGCGCGGATTGGGCGGCCAGGTGGTTACCGCCGACTCGTCGTCGCCGTGCGGGGTGATGCTGATTCGCACGGCGCGATTGTCCAGCAACAGGGCGTTGGGCAAGGCGTTGTAGACGCGATCCGGGCGGTTGTCGAAATCGCCCGGATCGGATGCCATGGGCGCGAAGTAGGAATCGTCCAGCACCACGTCGCCGCGGATCTCCTTCACGCCCAGTTCGTGCAGGCGGCGCACGGCATCCCACAGGTCTTCGGATCGGAACCACGGATCACCGTAGCCCTTGATGTAGAGATTGCCCTCGATCACGCCGTTGACGGGCTTGGAGTCGGCCCGGAACTCGGTCTTCCACTGGAAGGTCGGGCCGAGCACGTCGAGTGCGGCGACCGTGGTTACCAGCTTCATCACCGAGGCCGGGTTGAACAGCCGGTCACCCTGGTGAGCGATCAGCGGGGTGTCGCTGTCGACCGCCTGAACCCACAGGCCGAGATTGCCAGCATCGAGCTTCTGCGTGTTGAGCTCCGACTGCACCTTGGCCGGCAGGGCGTCGTTGGCCGCGGTGGCCGCCATGGCCATCGGCAGCAGCAGGCAGGCAAGCCCGAGCGCGGCCAGCCAGCCGGTCGGCAACCGGGTAGAGCCACAGGCGGTGGCTGGATGGTTGGGTTGCATCGAATCCATGGGGTATTGGCTATCCGTCAGGGTTGGGAACGGTTGTCGGGCGGTTGGGTTGCAGCGTGTTCTGGGCCCTTGCAGGCGAGCGTCATCATGCCACAGGCAAAAGGCCCGGGAATAAGGGGATGCCTATCCCTCGTTTGCGCGCCGCCATGCGCTTTGAGGTAACCGTTGGCATTCAGTAAACTACCGCACTTCTCGTCGAATCCTGGCGTCTTTCGGGTTTGACCGGGCGACGCTTGCTTCAACTCTCATCGACTACCAGCGAAACCGCATTCCATGGCCGAAATCAATCCGATCGTCAATCGAATCGACAACCTCATCGAGCGCTCCGAGTCGCTCCGGGGGTACCTTTGACTACGATCTGAAGAAGGAACGCCTGGAAGAGGTCGACCGCGAGCTGGAGGTGCCCGACGTCTGGAACGATCCGGAGCGCGCCCAGGCACTGAACAAGGAGCGCGCCTCGCTGGTGCGCATTGTCGACACGCTCTCTGCGATGCGCGACGGCCTGACCGATGCGCGCGATATCCTCGAAATGGCCGGCGAAGAGGACGACGAGGACACCATCGCCTCGGTCGAGTCCGACGTCCAGGAATTCGAAAAGCAGATTGAGGACCTCGAGTTCCGCCGCATGTTCTCCGGCGAGATGGACGAGTCCAACGCCTACATGGACATCCAGGCCGGAGCGGGCGGCACCGAGGCGCAGGACTGGGCCTCCATCCTGCTGCGCATGTACCTGCGCTGGGCGGAAAAGCACGGTTTCACCACCGAGATCACCGAGATCTCCGACGGCGAGGTCGCCGGCATCAAGTCGGTCACCATCCGCTTCGAGGGCGAGTTCGCCTTCGGCTGGCTGCGCAGCGAGACCGGTGTGCATCGGCTGGTGCGCAAGTCGCCGTTCGATTCGGACAACCGCCGCCACACCTCGTTCGCCTCGGTGTTCGTTTCCCCCGAGGTCGACGACAACATCGAGATCGAGATCAACCCGGCCGACATCCGCACCGACGTGTACCGCGCCTCCGGGGCCGGCGGCCAGCACGTCAACCGGACCGAATCGGCGGTGCGCTTCACGCACACCCCCACCGGCGTGGTGGTCGCCTGCCAGTCCGAGCGTTCACAGATCAAGAACCGCGAACGGGCGATGAAGCAGCTCAAGGCCAAGCTCTACGAGCTGGAGATGCAAAAGCGCCGCGCCGAGGCCCAGGCCGTCGAGGACACCAAGGCCGACGTCGGCTGGGGCAGCCAGATCCGCTCCTACGTGCTCGACCAGAGCCGCATCAAGGACCTGCGCACCAGCCACGAGACCGGCAATACCCAGGCCGTCCTCGACGGCGACCTCGACCCGTTCATCGAGGCCAGCCTCAAGAGCGGGCTGTAAGCCGGAACGAAACCCCACTGTGGGAGCGAGCCCCGCTCGCGAAGGCCGCCCCAGCGGCCGTCCTGCTTCCAGCGGAGCACAAGGCTGAAACGGGGACTCGCGCCACGGGCGCGATTCGCTTGCAAGGCAAGCTCCCACAACGAGACACACTGTAGGAGCGGCTTTAGCCGCAAAACACAACGCGAAGCCAGCAGACATTGCGCCTAAAGACGCTCCTGCAACCAAACCGACAGACACGCCGGCACCGTCCGGCCCACATCCATCATCAAGAGCCGACACCATGGCCGAGCAAAAGCCCGCCCTCGACGAGAACCAACTGATTGCCGAACGCCGCGAGAAGCTGAAAAAGCTGCGCGAGGCCGGCAATCCGTTCCCCAACGACTTCGACCGCGAGCACATGGCCGGCGAACTGCAGGCCGAGTACGGCGAGCACGACAAGCCATGGTTCGAGGAGAACAGCGTGCGCGTCGCCGTCGCCGGTCGCGTCATGGCCAAGCGCGTGATGGGCAAGGCGAGCTTTCTCTCCATCCTCGACCAGTCCGGCCGCATCCAGTTCTACGTCGCCCGCGACGACGTCGGCGCCGAGGTCTACCAAGACTTCAAGACCTGGGACATCGGCGACATCGTCGGTGGCGAGGGCCTGCTGTTCAAGACCAACAAGGGCGAGCTCTCCGTGCGCGTCGATACCCTGCGCATGCTCACCAAGAGCCTGCGCCCGTTGCCGGACAAGTTCCACGGCCTGTCGGACACCGAGTCGCGCTATCGTCAGCGCTACCTCGATCTGGTCATGAACGAATCCGCGCGCAAGACCTTCCGCATACGCAGCCGCGTGATCCAGTTTATCCGCGACTACCTCAACGAGCGTGGTTACCTCGAGGTCGAGACGCCGATGATGCACGTCATCCCCGGCGGCGCGGCGGCCAAGCCGTTCATGACGCACCACAACGCGCTCGACATGCCGCTCTACCTGCGCATCGCGCCGGAGCTGTTCCTCAAGCGCCTGGTGGTGGGCGGCTTCGAGCGGGTCTACGAGATCAACCGCAACTTCCGTAACGAGGGGCTCTCCACGCGGCACAACCCCGAGTTCACCATGATCGAGTTCTACCAGGCCTACGCCGACTACCTCGATCTGATGAACCTCACCGAGGACCTGCTGCGCCGCTGCGCGCAAGAGGTTCAAGGCGGCACCACCATCGAGTACCAGGGCAGCACCTTCGATTTCGGAAAGCCCTTCGAGCGCCTGACCGTCCGCGACGCGATCCTGCGCCACAACCCGGACCTCACGGCCGCGGATATCGATGAGGAAGACAATGCGCGCGCGGTGGCCGAGAAGCTCGGCATCCCGCTCAAGGACAGCTACGGCTTGGGCAAAGTCCAGATCGAGATCTTCGAGAAGACCGCCGAGCACGAACTGCACGACCCGACCTTCATCACCGAGTACCCGGCCGAGGTCTCACCGCTGGCCCGCCGCAAGGACGACGACCCGTTCGTCACCGAGCGCTTCGAGTTCTTCGTCGGCGGCCGCGAGATCGCCAACGGCTTCTCGGAGCTGAACGATGCCGAAGACCAGGCCGAGCGCTTCGCCCAACAGGTCAACGAGAAGGAAGCCGGCGACGAAGAGGCCATGCACTTCGACGCCGACTACATCCGTGCGCTTGAGCACGGCATGCCGCCAACGGCGGGGGAGGGGATCGGCATCGATCGGCTGATCATGCTGCTGACCGATTCGGCGTCGATTCGGGACGTGTTGCTGTTTCCGCATATGCGGCCGGAGTGACACCCGCTTGCCGGCGGTGCTATCGTCGAGGAAACCACGAGGACGCAGACCATGTGCCACAAGCTGACGCAGAAGCAAAAGGCCAGGCGGATTCTCCGAAACCGGCAGGCGCATGTCGTTGCCAGTTTCCGGCTTGAGGGTATTGAACTAAAGCCGGCGACAAGCAGCTCGCAAAGGGGCGAGCGAATGACGGCAACGGAAGCCGAAGGGCAGGTCCAGCGCCTGATCGCTGCGCATGCCCGATAAGTACGGAGTCAGTGACGACCCCTACTGCTATCCGGGAACGAATGTTCTCGTCAATCGCCTCAATATCACCGATGCGGTCGAACTGAACCAGGTGGAGGCGGAAATAACCGCTCTCCGCGCTCGAACCCTCACTCCACAGTTCGAACGCTTCGACGCCGTCCGATTCCGTGATATTCACTACTACCTGTTCCGCGACCTCTACGACTGGGCAGAAGAATATCGCACCATCGACATCAGCAAGGGCCAGACCCGTTTCTGTGCCGCTCCTCGCATAGGACAGGAACTGGACCGGCTCCTCGCTGAACTCGAGCAGGCCGAATGGCTCTGCGGCCTGGCATTCGATCAGTTTGTCCCTCGCGTGGCGGACTTCTACTGCGAGATCAATGTGGTTCACCCTTTCCGCGAAGGCAATGGCCGTGCGGAACGCCTCCTTTTCGAGGAACTGATCGTGAACTCCGGATTCGACATTGACTGGAGTCGTGTTGATGCGGATGCATGGGTGAAGGCAAACCAGGCGGGCTTCCTTGATGACCTCGGCCCGCTCGTCGAAATCTTTTCCTGGGCTTTGTGCGATCCGAAGAAGGTATGAGAAAACCGGTTGCAGGGGATCCCATGTTGGCGGGGTCGGACCTGGTTAACTGGCTGATTATTGGCGATTTGATCCCCGGTCGTCTGGCTAATTCGGCTTTATAGGCACGTTTTCGGGCCGAAAATCGGTGATGTAAGCGGCGGGCGATTCACGCAGGTACGCCGCATCGTCCGTGTCTCCCACACGTCTTGTCTTGAGCCCAGATGCGAAGGTTGCTCCTGAACCCCTTCGATGAACGTTTGGCTCCCAACCGCCACGCCGAGGTGTAGCTTTCCCTTCCTTCATTGCCCGCTTGATCCATTCATGGTGCACGGCGCCTATCCTTGCTGTTCGCGGGCAGGCCTATCGCCTCGTGCACCGGCAATACATGGTCCATGATCCTCCCAAGGGGCTATGCTGGTCCTGAAGGACGCGCGGGCCAATTGGTGCCTGTCGCGACAAGCGCTTTATCGGGGGTGCGATCTTGGATCAACGGGACGTTACGATTTTTTACGATGAGCGGGTGCTGGCGCATTATCCAGATGCCAACGTAGAGTTCCTTCCCGGGCGCCTGGACAAGCGGATTCGCGCGATCCTTTCCGGGCTGACCGTCCAGTGGAAGTACCCGGAGCACCCGGGGCGGATCACCGCGATCATGGACTTTCTGGCCCGCGAGCCGATCCCCGGCGTGCGGATAGAGCCGGGCAAGGCGGCGACACGGGAGCAGTTGAGCCGGGTGCATACGACGTCCTTCCTGGATCACATCTTTTCCCTGCGCAATGACAGTGCCTGGCTGGATGTGGATACCACGGCCGTATCGCCCGGCAGTGTCGAGGCGGCCGAGGTGGCGGCCGGCACGTCCATCGCGGCGGTGGAGGCGGTGGTCGAGGGTCGCACCGGCAGCGCCTTCGCCCTAGTTCGGCCGCCGGGGCATCATGCCGAGCCAGTCCGCGCGCGGGGGTTCTGCCTGTTCAATAACGTCGCGGTGGCGGCGGCCCATGCGCAGGCTGCCTTGGGCTGCAAGCGGGTGCTGATCATCGATTGGGACGCCCATCACGGCAACGGCACCCAGGATATTTTCTGGTCCGACCCGGATTCCATGTTTTTCGATATACACCGGGCCGCCCCGTTCTATCCGGGGAGTGGCGCATTGACCGACGTCGGCGCCGGGCGTGGCGAGGGCGCGACGGTCAATGTGCCGATGCCCGGTGGGGCGGGCGACGTGGCCTATCTGAAGGCCTTTCGGGAAATCCTGGTGCCGGCTGCCGACTACTTCAAACCGGATATTGTCCTAGTCTCCGCCGGTTTCGACGCCCACTGGTTCGACCTGGCGCTCAACGTGACCTACGACGGCTTTGCGGCCATGACGAGGATCGTTCAGGAGATTGCGGACAAGCACTGCGAAGGTCGCCTGGCGATGATCCTGGAAGGCGGTTACAACACCGAGTCCTTGTCCCGGGGCGTCCATGCGACGCTTCACGCGCTGGCCGGTGGCGAGCTGACCGAGCCGAAGGTCTGCGGCATCGAGGAAGTGGACGCCGCCGTCGCGTTCCACAAGGCTGCTTTCGAGCCCGACCAGCCGGAGTAGTGTTGCCCCGGAGTTCTGCCCGGGGTGATGGTGTTCGACGCCTCGCGTCCCAAATTGTCACGAGGGTGCTCGGGCGCTCCGCGCCGGATCGTAGTTCTCGTGAAGAACGGCGGGATGGCCGGCTTCCCACATCGCTCGTGGTTGTGAAAGAGGTCCGCCCGCGCCGCAGCAGATCGGCGGCGTCGGAGTGGACGATTGCTCAGGCGCCCCACCTTGATACAGTTGAAATCGAAACGATCTGAACATTCGTGCTTAACGCAAAGGGAACCGCATGATCGACAGGACTGTCACCGGCCACGAGCTCATTCTGGCACCTCACGATACCATTCAGTCACGTACTGATGCCCGGGGTGTGATCACCTTCGCGAATCCCATTTTTGCCCGAATCAGTGGTTACCAGCGGGATGAACTGGTCGGTGCGCCGCATAGCATCGTTCGCCACCCCGAAATGCCGCGTGGTGTCTTCTACGCCATGTGGCAGATCATCCAGGGCGGCGAGGAGTTCTACGGCTTCGTCAACAACCGCTGCAAGAACGGCGACAACTACTGGGTCCTCGCCCGGGTTGCGCCGCACTGGAACAGCAAGGGTGAACTCGATGCCTTCAGCTCGGTGCGCATGATGCCCAAGCGCGAGGCGGTGGTCGAGTGGTCGAAGGTCTATGATCGCGTGCTTGCGGTTGAGCAGGCGTTGCCGCGCGATAAACAGGTATCCGCTGGCTACGAGGCAATCCTCAAGCATGTGCGCAAGAGCCGGGCAAAGAGCCTGCATGAACTGGTGATGCGTTACGTCTGAGCGCGGTCTGCTCCGGATTGGACGTGCTCCGCGAAAGTACGGGTCTAGAAACCTCTGCACGAATCGATGGCGCCTCTGGCTCGCTGCGTTGTTC
>JBHEOB010000013.1:28767-31819 GCA_046261775.1 Guyparkeria sp. | reverse complement strand
TCGACGGGTTGCTGGCCCTGGCCGACGAGCGGGGTGTGCTCAAGCTGCGCGACGACATGTTCAATGGCATGCATATCTTCAGCCCCCAGACACCGCCGGAGGTGCCGCAGTCGAGGAAGTGCACCCCGGCCGCCTCGACGCGTTCGGCATGCGCCATGGTCTCGGTGTAGCGAGAATTGCCACCGTCCACCAGCACGTCGCCGGGACTCATCTGCGGCAGGAGACGATCGATCGCCTGACTGGTGATCTCGCCCGCCGGCAACATCAACCAAATCACGCGAGGACTCTCCATCTCGCGGAACAGGTCGGCCTCCTCGAAGGCCGGCACGATGTGCTCCTCATCGCGCAGCAGTTCGTCGATGGGATCTCGACTGCGATTGTGCGCCACCACCGTGATGCCGCCACGTGACAGGCGCCGCGCCATGTTCGCGCCCATGCGCCCGAGTCCGAATATCGCGAGTTTCATCGGTTAACACTCCCCTGTGAATTGGTAAAAGACGTAAGTCGAACAAGATGATCCAGTATTTCTGCCGGCCGAACTTGGCGTTTCCGGAAACGAGGATCCTGCGTGCAGCTTAACCGGAACACCACCCCGCCGAGGGGTTTATCGGCATCTCGGCGCCAGTAAGGGGACCCACCCTCGCCTGCCCGGATGTCCGGCTCGTTACGGTAATCCCGGGAAATCTCGACGCAAACTTCAGGCCAGATTGTCATCATGATAGGGAAAAGCGTAGCGAACTTTGGTTCGATTTCCATGACCGGGAAGGCCCTGAACGACTAGCCGCCGATTCGACGCTTGCGCACGGGCAGTTGTAATGTGCCTTGCGTATTCGCGGTCGGATCTCCCTCGGGGTGTCGAGCGACACGAGGCCCGCCACAATGGGAATGGTGCTGGAACCGGCAAGCGAGGCCGGAAATCGATATAATGCACGCGATTTTGCCCGACGATCCCGATCCTTTTACCAAGGGCCACCCCCAGGGATTGCCAAGGATTCCCAGGGATCTCCATGTTCGGGCGGGCCACTCCGGCCGAGGCAACCAACGGCCTGGAGCCGCAACCCTCAATCCGCGAGAACTCATACGCGATGACGACAAGCAAAGACAAGGACAAGGCCCTGCGCGCCCGAGTGCGCCTGTTTGGCAACCTGCTCGGCGAAGTGCTGCGCGAACAAGCCGGCGAATCGGTATTCGACACGGTCGAAAGCCTGCGCCGCGGCTTCATCCACCTGCGCAAGAGCTACGATCCAGTGCTCTATCGCGAGTTGATGGACGAGATCGAGGCCCTCGATGCCGACAGCCTCAACCTGGTGGTACGGGCTTACGGCCTGTATTTCAACCTGGTCAACATCGCCGAAGAAGACTATTCGCACCAGCACCGTCGCCGCCAGATCCGCCGCGGTCTGCGGCTGTGGCGTGGTTCGTTCTACGACACCATCCGCGGCTTTCAGCGCGAAGGCATGACCCACGAGCAACTCCAGGGCCTGCTGGACCAGCTGGTGTACATGCCCGTGTTCACCGCGCACCCCACCGAAGCAAAGCGTCGCACGGTCATGGACCTGCAGCGACGCATCTTCCTGCTGTGCGGGGAACTCGACCGGCCGGAGTCGACCGGCGTGGAGCGGGAGCGACTGCTGGATGAAGTCAAATCGATCATTCTGGCCCTGCTTCGCACCAACGAGGTGCGCACCACGCGCCCGGAGGTCTCCGACGAAATCCGCCTGGGGATGTACTACTTCCGCACCTCGATCTTCGCGGCCGTGCCCAAGGCGTACCGTTATCTCGAGAGGGCGGTCAACCTCAATTACAACGAGGCCAACCCGGACAAGCGGATCACGGTGCCGAGCCTGTTCAAGTTCGGCTCCTGGATCGGTGGTGACCGTGACGGCAACCCCTACGTCACCCATGACGTCACCATCCAGGCCGTCTGCCTTGCCTCGGAAACCATCATCAACGAGTACCTCGATCGGCTCGACGGTCTTAAAGGCATCCTGACCCATTCGTTGCAGCTCGTCCCGGAAATCGACTGCCGACAGCTGGAGCTCAAGGCCGATGCCGAGGCACTTGACCTGGTCAAGAACAATCAGCAGGACGGCGAGTTCTTCCCCGAGGAGCCCTACCGTCTCAAGCTCCGCGCCATTCGCAAGCGCCTGCGCCACAATCTCGCCTATATCCACAGCGAGCTTGACGGCAAGCCGGCTGCCCTCGACCCGCGCGCCTACCAGAGCAAGGACGCCTTCCTCGACGATCTGTACCGTCTGCGTGATTCGCTCATCGGCATCGGTGACCGACTCCTCGCGGAGAGCGATCTCAAGGACCTGATCCGCCTCGCCGAAACGTTCGGCTGGCACCTGGTGCGTCTGGACATCCGCCAGGAGTCCACCGAGCACACTGAGACCGTCACCGAAATCCTGGCGCAACTCGCCCCGGAGATCGACTACGCCAACCTCGCCGAGGACGATCGCACCCGGGTACTCGGCGAGCTAATCGACGCCGGCGAGCACCGGGCCGAGGCACTCGACACGGGACTCGGCGAGAAGTCGCGCGAGGTGCTCAAGGTCCTAGAGGTCAAGCGCCAGCTGATCGACCACATCAGTCGGGAGTGCTTCGGCACCTACGTGATCTCGATGACGCACTCGGCCAGCCACGTGATGGAGGTGATGTATCTCGCCTCGTTGACCGGCCTGGTCGGCAAGACCGATGACGGGCAGTGGTTCAGCGACATCCAGGTCTCGCCGCTGTTCGAGACCATCGAGGATCTCAAACATATCGAGCACGTGCTGGGCACGCTGTTCGACAACTCGACCTACCGTGGCCTGGTGCGCGCCTCCGGTGAATTGCAGGAAGTCATGCTCGGTTACTCCGATTCCTGTAAGGACGGTGGCTCGCTCGCCTCGGTCTGGAGCCTCTACAACGCGCAGAAGCGCGTCATCCGGCTGACCCGGAGCCACGGCATCCGTTGCCGGCTGTTCCACGGCCGCGGTGGCACGGTCGCACGCGGTGGCGGTCCGACCCATGAATCGATCCTCTCGTTGCCGCAAGGCACCGTCGAGGG
>JBHEOB010000013.1:17317-28757 GCA_046261775.1 Guyparkeria sp. | reverse complement strand
AGTTCACCGAGCAGGGCGAGGTGCTGTCCTCGAAGTACAGCAACAACGAGACGGCCATCTACGAACTCACCATGGGCGCAACCGGCCTGATGAAGGCCTCGCAGCACCAGGTAGTCGACGAGCATCCGGTGCCGGAAGAATACGAACACGTGGTGGGCGACCTGGCGCGCTTCGGTGAAGAGGCCTATCGCGAACTGACCGACAACACGCCGTTCTTCTTCCACTACTTCCACGAGGCCACACCGGTTCGCGAACTCGGCCTGCTCAACATCGGCTCCCGGCCCACCTCGCGCAAGAAAGGCGATCTCTCCAAGGCCTCCGTACGCGCTATTCCGTGGGTCTTCGGCTGGTCACAGTCGCGCCACACCCTGCCGGCCTGGTACGGCATGGGCTCGGCACTCAAGCGCTGGCGCGAGGAAAATCCGGGCCGCGAGCAACTGCTGAACGAGTTGTTCGAGCAGTGGCCGTTCTTCCACAGCATGCTGCGCAATACGCAGCTTTCGCTGACCAAGGGCGAGATGACGATCGCCCGGGAATATGCCGGCCTGGTCTCGGACCAAGAGCAGGCACAGGCGGTCTACGAGAAGATCCGGGCGGAGTACGACTGCGCGGTCGAGCAACTGCTCGAGGTGGCCCGTGCCGATTCGCTAGTCGAGATCGACGAATACATCGGCACCTCGATGATGCGCCGCAACCCTTACCTGGACGTGCTCAACCACATCCAAATCACCCTGCTGTCACGTCACCGCGACGAGGACGTGCCGGAGGCCGATCGGGAGAAATGGTTGCTACCGCTGTTGCGGACCATCAACGCCATCGCCGCCGGGATGCGAAATACGGGCTGACAACCCACGAGCGCACGACCAGTAAAGGGCCACCATTCCCATTGGAATGGTGGCCCTTTTTCGGTTCACCGATTCAGCGTCTGGCGAGTCGACGGCCGGCCCGCTCGATGGCCACGATAAGATCAGGCCAGGCGTTTGTGCCGACGGAGTCGCTCGTGAACTCGCTCGGCGAGATCGCTGGAGAGCACATCCTCGTTCAACCGCCAGCACCAGTTGCCGTCACTGGTGCCCGGAACATTGATACGTGCCTCCGATCCCAGACCGAGCAGATCAGCGACCGGAAGCATGGCAAGGTTGGCCCGGGAAGCCAGTGCCGATTCGACCAATGCCTCGGGCATCGGCGTGGCCGAATCGATCTCCTGCATCGCCTCCAGCCAACGCTGGACGCGAGCGCGCATCGCCGCATCCAGCGAATGCCACCAACCCAACGTGGTGTCGTTATCGTGGGTGCCGGTGTAGACCACGCTCGCCGGGCGGTGATGCGTTGGCAGGTGCGGGTTGCTCTCGTCGCCGTCGAAGGCGAACTGCAACACGACCATGCCCGGCAGCCCGAAACGATCGCGCAGCTCCGTGACATCGTCTGTGATCAAGCCAAGATCCTCGGCCACCAGGGGCAACTTGCCACCACCAACCGCCTGCAAGGCCTTGAGCAAAGACGCTCCGGGGCCGGGCACCCATTGTCCTTCGGTTGCATCCGGCGATTCGGCGGGTATCGCCCAGTAACCGGCAATGCCGCGAAAATGGTCGATCCGGACCCAGTCGTACAGTGCCAGGTGGCGATCCAGTCGTCGCTGCCACCAGGCGAATTCGTCCTCGGCCATCCGCTCGAAATCGAACAGGGGGTTGCCCCAGCGCTGACCGGTGGCCGAGAAGTAGTCCGGCGGCACACCCGCCACCACGTCGGGCTGCCCGTTGGAATTCAACTGGAACAGTTCACGATTCGCCCAGACATCGGCCGAGTCGCCCGCGACGAAGATCGGTAGATCACCGAAAAGGACGACCGAGCGAGCACTCGCCTCGCGACGCAACGCCTGCCATTGCCGCTCTAAGAGGAACTGTTCGAAGACGATCGCGTCAATGCGGCCGGCATGCAGACGCTCGAAGGCCTGCATGGCCTCGGGTTCACGGTCACGTAGACCCGCCGGCCAGTCGAGCCAGCCACGCTGGTCCTGCTCCTCGCGAATGGCGACGAAACGGGCATAGTCCTCCACCCAGTGCCCCTCACGCTGCCGGAACCCTGCAAAATCGGCCTGCAGCTCTCCGGTCGCGCCACGGCCCTGACGCCGGTCCCCCGCCGAGGCGGTCGCTTCGAAACCAGGGTCGTCTAGCAACCTCGTCTCGTCGAGATAACTCGGCTCCAGGGCAAACGATGACAGACACTGATAGGGACTATTGTCCGGGTGCGTCGGCCCCAGGGGAAGAACCTGCCACACCGACAGCCCCGAGGCCTCGAGAAAGCGCAACGCCTCGCTCGCGCTCGCGCCGAAACTCGGCGTGGCTAGGCTGCCGACCGGCAAGAGCAGACCCGCGCGCCGGCGGGTTGCCGGTGGCTCGACGCCGCTCTCGATCCGGGCGGTCACGCCTGCCCCCGTCGCATCGTCCCACCCCCGGTGACACGACCGGCATCGTCACTGGGCACACTGATGGGCTCGCCGAGATTCGCCGGCACCGGTCTCTCGATCAGTTCGTAGAGCCTCGCCAGCTGGAGCCGGAACAAGTGATCGAAATCGCGGGTTGCCTCAGCGGGGTTATCGTCGCCGAACCACCAGAACCAGTCCGATCCCTCGCAAACCGCGAGTTGCAGGGCGTTGCGGGCGCGAGTGGACTGATCCCAGTCCTCGACGGACTCGGCATCGATATAGGCCTGGCGCGCCTCGACCAGCCGATCCCAGGCCCGGTTCTTGGCCGGCTCGCCGACCCAGGTGGCGAGGTTGCCATAGACCCAGCTGCCGGCCACCAGGGCCTTAAGTTCAACCGGCTGAGGCTCTTTTTCCAGGAAGGAAGAAAAGGTGGTCATCGCGATGCGGGAATGGGCGGACAGGCGCTTGTAGAGCCCATCAAGCAACCAGAATCCGTTGTCCGGATAATGCTCCCAGGCATTCTCGCCGTCGAGGATAATGGGCACCAGGGGCATCTCGACGCCGAGGTGGTCACAAGTTTCCGCAATCGAGGTCAGGTGATGCACGAGATCGTCGACCGCGTCGTCGGCATGCCAGTTCTGGTAGTCGAAGCCGATGCGATCGGATAGCCCATCGTCTCGGAAGAAAAGCCGCAGCGCCTGTGCCGGGCGGGTGTATACCTGATGGTCGCAATGCAATGTCTGGTGGGCCTGGTTCAGGCTGTTTCTCAACACCTGTTGCCCGCTGGCCGCCCAGGTGAAACCTGCCTCGTCGAGCAAGCGGCAGGTGGCGTCCGATATCGCCCCCTCGGCGGGCCAGCATCCTTCCGGTTCGCGGCCCAGCAGGCGACGGAAAACCTGGCGCCCCTGCTCGATATGCCAACGTGAGCGCACCTCACCATCGACATACTCGTGGGCCTGTGGTTGTGGAGCAGCGGGCTCTGCCTCCTCTCCGGCGCGCAGATCCTGAAGGAGCGGTGTAATCGGATGCGCGTAGGGCGTCATCGACAACTCGATCTGGCCACGATCGGCCAGGGCGCCGAACCGGCCGAACAATCCACCGATGGTCTCGCCGATCACGGCCAGCAGCGAACGGCGCGCATCGGCGTCAAAACCACCCTCGTATTCGAGCAGACCGCTGATGGTCGGGTTCGTCTGCCGCAGGGTCTCGCCGCACCAGGCCAGGTGATACCAGACCGAGAGATCGCCGATGAACGCATCGCTGGCGTAACCAGCCGGATCTCTGGATTGCAACAGCGCCTCAGCCGTCTCCACCAATCGCTCAAGGGGGGCAAACCGCTCGATCATGCGCTCGCGATTGGCGCGCAAAAGCGCCTCGATGACGGCCAGACGCTGCTCGCCCGCGAGCGCAGCCGGGTCGGCAAGGCTCACCAGCAGAGGGTCGCGAAGCTCGCTTACATCACCTCGACGCCGGTAGGCCTCGATCTGCGTGGCGTAATCCTCGAGCTGCTCCAGCAGGATCGGCACGAAGTTGACCACCACGCGCGCCTCGGGCCAGCGCTCCAGATGCGCGGCCATGTCGGCGTAATCCTTGATGGCGTGCAGGTAGGTCCAGGGTTGCTGGTAGACCCCGTCACGCGGATCGCGGTATTCCGGCTGGTGCATATGCCAGAGAAACACGACCGGCAGACGGTTCGAAGACGGTTTGGTTGACATGCCGTTCCACCAAGCGGGGCGCCGTGGCGCCCGTTTCATCATGAAAAGACGGTGCCGACGGCACCGTCACGAGTTGACGAGCGAATGGGCCGAGACGGATCAGCGCACCATGTGCAGTTTCTGTCCCAGCATCTGCGGGGTCACCAGCACCACACCGCCCGGACTGACCTCGAAGCGTTCGCGGTCGAGGTCATGATCGACACCGATCTTCATGTCCGGCGGGATAATGCAGCCCTTGTCGATCACCGCACGCTGGATCTCGGCACCCGCCCCGATCTGCACGTTCGGCAGGATCACCGAATCCTCGACATAGGCCTGGTCACGCACCATCACGTTGGAAAACAGCAACGAGTGGCGCACCAGGGCACCGGAAATGATACAGCCACCGCTTACCATCGAATCGATCGCCGTGCCACGACGGCCCTCCTCGTCGAAGACGAACTTCGCCGGTGGCAGTTGCTCCTGGTAGGTCCAGATGGGCCACTCGGTATCGTAGAGATTGAGCTCCGGTTCGACGCCGATTAATTCCAGGTTGGCCGCCCAGTAGGCGTCGATGGTACCCACGTCGCGCCAGTAGGAATGGTTTTCCGCCCCCGGTTCGCGGAACGGGTAGGCGAAGACCCGGTGATCCTTGATCAGGCGAGGGATGACGTTCTTGCCGAAGTCGTGCTCCGAATCCGGGTCATCGGCGTCTTGGATCAACTGTTCGAACAGGAACTCCGTACGAAAGACATAGATCCCCATCGAGGCGAGCGACTGATCCGGCGCATCCGGCAGGGTGGGCGGGTCACTGGGCTTTTCGAGAAACGATTCCACTCGGCCGCCCTTCTCGATACCCATCACCCCGAAGGCGTGCGCCTCGTCGACCGGCACATGGATGCAACCGACGGTGAGGTCGGCCTCCTTTTCGACGTGATACGCGATCATGGGACCGTAGTCCATCTTGTAGACATGATCGCCAGCCAGGATCAGCGTGTACTCGGGTGCGTGGGCACGCAGGATATCGATGTTCTGATAGACGGCGTCTGCCGTGCCGCTGTACCAGGACTGGTCGCTCATCCGCTGCTGGGCGGGCAGCAGTTCGACGAACTCGCCTCGGGCGACATGGTTGCCGCCCCAGCCAAGCTGGACGTGTTTTATCAGCGAATGCGCCTTGTACTGCGTCAGCACGCCCATGCGGCGTACGCCGGAATTTACGCAGTTGGACAGCGGAAAGTCGATGATTCGGAACTTGCCGCCAAACGGCACCGCCGGCTTGGCGCGCCAATCGGTCAATTGGCGCAGGCGCGACCCACGCCCGCCGGCAAGGACCAGGGCCAGCGTATCCCTGGTGATTCGACTAACTAGTCGCTTGGGGCTGTCGACAATCATCTCGGATTTCCTCTCGCGCTCCATGTGTTCGACGCGGGCCTACTCGTGGCACGCTTTCCAGTTCAGAGCCTAGCGCATCAACGTTTGTCCGGGTATAACATTTTTGTTGCAGTCAAACACCGTGGCCTATGCGCACGACGCCCGAACCGACTCGCGCCGGGTTGCGCGTGACCGGCGACGGGCCTGGCCGGCAAGGCCGTCGCCCACCAAGGATACAGGCCTAACGGAGATCGCTAAGGAAGGTCTGCACGAATGGCAATGCCGCTCTGGCGTGACGACTCGTTCGCCATCATGGTGCGCCGTCTTGACGTGCCGGTGGCACGCCGCAGCCCGGGAAGCGCCGAGCCATA
Organism: Guyparkeria sp.; assembly: GCA_046261775.1. Classification (GTDB taxonomy): domain Bacteria; phylum Pseudomonadota; class Gammaproteobacteria; order Halothiobacillales; family Halothiobacillaceae; genus Guyparkeria. The sequence continues at coordinate 22,896 of JBHEOB010000013.1, read as the reverse complement.
ACCACTCGGCAAGCCTCGAAGAGTGGCATTGCAACTCCCGCAAAGGTTCCTGAGAGCGCGCGGCTATGCCATAGTCGGAAAACTGACCGATTCGCGACAATCACCGGAAACGAGATCGCATGGACAACGACCTGCAAGCCCTTGTCGACACGCGCCACCACGACCCGCACCGGGTTCTGGGGGTCCACCCGGTCGACGACGAGAACCTCCGCCTGCGGACCTACCAGCCCCACGCCGAGTCGGTCGAGACCGTCGATCAGGACGGCGAGGCAATGGGGCTGACCGCGCATCCTGACTATCCCGGGATGTTCGAGGTCACACTGCCCCGGGCATGGGTAGCCAAACATCCGAGCTACACCGTGGTACTGCCGGATGGACACCGATACGAGATCGTCGATCCCTACAGCTTCTTGCCGACGGTCGGCGAGCTCGATCTACACCTGTTCGCCGAGGGCCGCCACCTGCAGCTGTGGCAGATGCTTGGCGCTCAGGTCTTGTCGGTCGATGACGTGGTCGGCACCCGCTTTTCCGTCTGGGCACCCAACGCCCAGCGTGTCAGCCTGGTCGGCAGCTTCAACGACTGGGACGGTCGCCGTCACCCGATGCGCGTCCTGGGGGACAGCGGCGTCTGGGAACTGTTTGTCCCGGGCGTGACCGTGGGCGATATCTACAAGTTCGAGATCACCAGCCAGTTGACCGGCCAGACGCAACTGCGCACCGACCCGGTCGGACGGTCGTTCGAATTGCGTCCCGAGACGGCCGCGATCGTGCCGGCGTTCCAGCCCTTCGAGTGGCATGACGACGACTGGATCGCCCGCCGCGAGCAGTGGCAATGGAACCAGGCACCCATGACGATATACGAGGTGCATCTGGGCTCCTGGCGGATGCCGGACGGAGAGTTCCCCAGCTACGACAAACTGGCCGATCAGCTAATCCCCTACGTTCAGGAACGCGGTTTCACCCACATCGAGTTGCTGCCGGTCACCGAGCACCCGCTGGATGCCTCCTGGGGGTATCAGACCACCGGCTATTTCGCACCGACCAGCCGATTCGGCAGTCCGGCGGCCTTTTGCCGATTCGTCGATCGAGCGCACACCGCCGGCATCGGCGTGATCCTCGACTGGGTCCCCGCGCATTTTCCGCGCGACGAGTTCGCCCTGGCGCGGTTCGACGGTAGCGCGCTCTACGAGCACGACGACCCACGCCGCGGCGAACACCGCGACTGGGGCACCCTGATCTTCAACTACGGCCGCCGCGAGGTGCAGAACTTCCTGATCGCCTCGGCCCAGTACTGGATCGAACATCTGCACCTCGACGGCCTGCGGGTCGACGCGGTCGCCTCGATGCTCTACCTCGACTACTCCCGCGAGGCCGGCGACTGGCTGCCCAACTACCATGGGGGCCGGGAAAACCTCGAGGCGATCGAGTTCCTGCAACGCCTCAATCACACGATCCTGTCGCGTAACCCCGGCACCGTGGTGATGGCCGAGGAGTCAACCGCCTGGCCGATGGTCTCGAGCCCACCGGAGCACGGCGGGCTGGGCTTTTCCATGAAGTGGAACATGGGTTGGATGAACGATTCGCTCACCTACTTCGCCGAGGATCCCCTCCATCGCCAGTACCACCACAACCTGCTGACGTTCAGCCTGCTGTACGCGTTCTCCGAGAACTTCGTCCTGCCGCTGTCGCATGACGAGGTAGTGCACGGCAAGCGCTCCCTGCCGGGCAAGATGCCCGGCGACGAATGGCAGCGTTTCGCCAACTTGCGCCTGTTGCTGGCCTGGCAGTACACCTTCCCCGGCAAGAAGCTGCTTTTCATGGGCGACGAGTTCGGCCAGGGCAACGAGTGGTCAAACGAGCGCGAACTCGACTGGTGGATGCTCGACTACCCGCTGCACCAGGGCATCCAGACCCTGGTCGACCAGCTCAATTTCCGTTATCGCCAAGAACCGGCTCTGCACGAGCGCGACTTCGATCCGGGTGGCTTCGCCTGGATCGATTGCAACGACCGCAGCCAGTCGGTGATCAGTTTCTGCCGCCACGGCCACGACGAAACGGTCGTGGTTGTATTCAACTTCACCCCGATGGATCGATCGGCCTATCGAATCGGTGTGCCCGCGGCAGGCCGCTACCAGGTACTGCTGAACACCGACAGCGAAGGTTTCGGCGGTGCGGGCCGTAACCCCGCCCCCGAAACGGCCGAGTCAGGGGCCTGGCACGACCAGCCCGCCAGCCTGACGCTAGACCTACCGGGGCTCTCGGCGATCGTGCTCAAGCATGCCGGTGAAGGAAACCATGACTGATTCGGCCGCCGTGCCGAAACCCGGATACCTGAATAACATGCGATGATTGGCGCTCGAGACCTTTCAACCAGTGCGGTCGTCGGCCTCTCACCTGACGACCTCGGCCCGGTCCGACCGTTCCAACCGCCATCAAGGAGATACCGACGTGTCGCTGTCTGTGCTTTTCGCGACGAGTGAAGCCTATCCCCTGATCAAGACCGGGGGCCTCGCCGACGTCTCCGGCGCGCTGCCCGCCGCGCTCACCGATCTGGGCGTCGATGTGCGCCTGGTCCTGCCGCGTTACGGCGACCTAGCCCTACGCGAGGATCAGACCACCGAGCATGTCGCTCGACTGGATGTGCTCGGCCAGCCGGTCGACATCCTCCATACGGTGATGCCCGACAGCGGCGTAAGCACCTATCTGGTGGACCATCCGACCTTCTCGGCCCGTCAGGGCAACCCTTACATGGGGCCTGATGGCAACTCCTGGCACGACAACCCCGATCGCTTCGCCCTGTTCGCGCGCGCGGCCGTCGCGGTGGCAACCGGCGACGTCGACCCCGACTGGCACCCCGACGTGGTCCACGCCAACGACTGGCAGACGGGGCTGATACCCGCCCTGCTCCACGAGGCCGAGAAGCCCCACACGGTCTTCACGCTGCACAACCTCGCCTACCAGGGGGTTTTCGACCGCTCCACCTTCGAACGCCTCGGGCTGCCCTGGAGCCTGTGGCGCCCGGACGGACTCGAGTACTGGGGCAACATGTCCTTCATCAAGGGGGGCATCGTGTTTTCCGACCGCATCACCACGGTCAGCCCCAACTACGCCCGCGAGATCCAGACCCCAGAATTCGGCTACGGGCTCGACGGACTGCTGCGACATCGCAGCGATTCACTCGTGGGCATACTCAATGGCATCGGCGAGGACTGGAACCCGGAAGACGATCCGGCCCTGGTCGCGCCCTACTCCCGCGACGCACTCGACGGCAAGGCGGCCAACAAGGCGGCTCTGCAGAAGGAGTTCGGGCTGCCGGTCCGTGACGACGTCCCCCTGATCGTTCACGTTGGCCGTTTGGTCGAGCAGAAAGGGGTGGATCTGGTCATTCAGGCGCTCTCGATGCTCGGGCAGCGTGACGTGCAATTCGCCTGCCTTGGCAGCGGCGAGGGACGTTTCGAGCAGGCCCTGCGGGCACGCGCCGAAGCCGATCCGGAACGCGTTGCCGTGCGCATCGGCTACGATGAGGGTCTGGCCCATCGTCTCGAAGGTGGTGGTGACGCGTTCATCATGCCGAGTCGGTTCGAGCCCTGCGGACTCAACCAGCTCTACAGTCTCAAGTACGGTACCGTCCCGATCGTGCACAGCGTCGGCGGCCTGGCCGACACGGTCACGCCGGTCACGCCGGCCACCCTGCGCGATGCGACCGCGACCGGCATCGTGATGAACCAGGTCGACGTCACCTCGATACTCTGGTCGATCGACGAATTCACGGCGTTGTTCAACCGGCCTGACCAGTTGATGCATGTGCGCCAGCGGGCGATGGCCCAGTCCTACGACTGGGGCGCGAGCGCCCGCTCCTATCTCGAGCTCTATCAGGCGATAGCAAACCCGCAAACCCGATGATGAACCGATTCCAGACCAGCCCCGCCCAGGTCCGTGACGAACTGGCCCGCCTGATGGGGGCCGCGTTGCAAGAGGGCATCAAGCGGCTGTTTGGCCAAGTCGAGCGACAGCTGTTCGACCTGGCGGCTAGCGAGACCGACAACGACAAGCGTGCAGAGGCATTCGACGCCATCTCACGGTGCCGGGGCGAACAGGATGGCTTCTACCGCCGCCTGGTCCAGGCACTGCTCGAACCGTCGGCGGACTGGCACGGAACGGCGTTGCACCAGCTCGCGGGAGACCGCGCCCAGGGGCTGAAGCTCGAGGATGAACTGGCCGAGGCCAGCCTGCGCTGCGGCATCGAGCACGCGCAATTCGAGGCGCGCGTGGGTCAGTTGCACCACGACGACCCCGAGCACGTACCCGCCGGCCTGTTTACCCTCGAATCGATCAGCCGGGCCTTCCTGGCGCAGGTAGATGACCTGCCTGACAACCTGCGCCAGCGGCTGGTCACCCACTGGGCCGAGCAAGTCCTGTACCGGCTCACCCCGGTCTACTCGGTGCTCAACGATTACCTGATCCAGGTGGGCGTACTGCCGGGCATCAAGCGCCTGCGCGAGCCACAAACCGAGGTTGCACCTGCCAGTACCCAGGCGCCTGTCAGCCCGGCCGTTCCCGATGTGCCGGAACGGCCTGGCCCCGGCCCCCAGGCGCTGGCAGATCGCCTGGCTCCCCTGGTGCGTGCCACCATCGAAGGTGACGATCAGTACCTGTTCCGCTTCGTGCGCGACCACGACTGGCGCACCGAGGATTTCGCCGCTTTCATCATGGATCGGCTCGAACCGACGCTGCCGGCAAACAACTGGCCGGTCGCCAGCCGAGAAGTCATCCGGCTGGTCGGCATGACCTTCGGCGACGTGCTCAACGACGGACTGATCGATCCCCGTCACCGCCGTCAGATCTCCACGCTGCAGCTCGCGGTACTGATGCTTGCCGCACGTGATCGACATTTTCTCTCCGATGCCGATCACCCGATGCGTCGGATCCTTAACCTGCTTGCGCTGATCGGGTCCGATCCCGACCTCAAGCCGGACATCGAATCGACAGCTGCCTTGCTCGGGCCGATCCAGCGGGCCACGCTCGACGATACGGCCGAACTCGACGCCCTGGCCGGACATCTGCGGGACATTTCACGCGGCAAGGCGCCCGAGTCACCTGGGTCGCCCGGATCACCCGGGTCGCCCGAGTCACTTGAGCCCGCGATCAAGCCCGCACACGAACGCCTCGCCCAGATCGAGGAGCGTTGCCGGGCGCGCGTGAGCAAGATCCTCGCCGGCCACGTCAACGACACGCCGTTGCGCGACCCGACACGCACGCTGCTCGACCAGGTGTTCCAGCCCTTCATGGTGCGGACCATGATCAACCAGGGCCGTCAGAGCGCCCCCTGGGCCGGCATCATCGGCCTGCTTCAGGATGCCCTCACCCTGCAACTGGACCCCTTGCTCGGCCTGGAGGATATCGACGCCTTCAGACGCGACGCCTCCCGGGTATTCAACGACACCAGCGGCGACGGCCTGCTCACTGATGAGCAACAGGTCTTCGATGCCTTCGTGGACTACCTCGTGGAACAGAGCCGCAACCACCCCGAGATCCCGGAAAACACGGAAAAGCGACTGGGCCCGGCCCGGGAACGCGTG
>JBHEOB010000013.1:0-17307 GCA_046261775.1 Guyparkeria sp. | reverse complement strand
GGCCACCTCAGCACCGATCGGCAACGAGTCGGCCAGTTCCAGCTCGTCGGCGGCGACGGCCTCTGACGAATCGCCCAGGGCCGACGAGCCTTCCAGGAACGCCACCGAAACCAGCGACACGACCGAGTCCACGGGGACCGCCAATGTCGAAAGCGCTATTGATGCCAGCGGAGCCGAGGAAGGATCGTCGGCACAGACCATCCCGGCCGACGGACTGCTGCTCGCCTCGCTGGATGCCGTACAGGGCTTTTTCCGGCAGCAGCGCAACAGCGAGGAGTGGTTCGAGGTCTATACCGGTCCCGGGCGTGCATTGCGCCGGCTGAAGATAGGCGACCTCGATTCGGAAAACGGCGTGGTCAACTTCGCCAACCGCACCGGCCAGGCCAAGCTTAGCCTCCCCTTGGGTCAGGTACTCGACGACCTGTTCGCCGAGCGCACCCGGCTGGTTTTCGGTAATCCGCGCTTCGCCCGCGCGCTCGCGCTCCTGCGCGAGCGACTCGAGGAGCATCGCGATGAACACTGAACACACGACCGAGCCCGACGGAAACCAGCGAGCCCGCGAACGCCGCGATTTCATGCGCCTGGACAAGAACGGGATCGGGCTGCTGCGCCTGTCCGGCGAGGCCCAGCCGGTCGGCAGCGGCCGTATCGTCGATATCAGCGCCACCGGTCTCAATCTCTGCTGCGAGCCCGACTGGGCCGACCGGGTCCGGCCGGGCAGCGCCGTCGAGGTGATCGCGCGGTTGGACGAAAGCGCCGAACCGTTCTACCTCCTCGGCGAGGTGATCTGGTTCCGGCGCCTGCCTGAAGGCGATTGCCAGATCGGCATTGAGTTGCCGCTCCCGGGGACGAGACCCCACCTCGCGCCGAACGACAACCGGGACTGGCGGGCACTGTTCCTGGCCTGACTCCAGTCGGACGCTCGGCTTCTTCGGGGCTTGCCTGAACATCCGGAGAAAGCCGGACAGCCTTGCCTCTGCACCGGTGCGGAACCAAGCAGCTGGCGCTTTCCACTTGTGCCCATCTTCGCACCCGGTCGTGCACGGGCTGTTGTACAATCCACGCCTTCAGCACACGCCGCCTTCGACCACGTTCCACGTCGCCCGCGCCGGGCGCGGGCTCGCCATCCGACACACATTGATACCTCCGACCGCCCTATGCGAATCATCACCGGTAACGCCGCCCGATCCCCGTTTCGACTGGCCAAGCTTCAGCAGCGACTGGCCGCCATCCACCCCGGGATCGAGGCCGTGCATGCCCGGTTCGTGCATCTGGTGGAAGGCAATGACAGCGCGAAACTCGACCAGGACCGCCTCGAGGAGTTACTCGATTACGGCGAGCCGGCGGAGAAATGGTCCGAAGTCTGGCCGCGTGTCGTGGTCGCCCCGCGGACTGGCACCATCTCACCTTGGTCGAGCAAGGCCACGGATATCGCCCGCATCTGCGGTCTGGATGGCGTCGAGCGCATCGAGCGCGGGATCGAGTTCGCGGTCTCCGGGCACTCGATCAACGCCGACGACTTCGACTGGCGCCCGGCCCTGCTCGAGGTGCTGCACGACCGGATGACCGAAGCCGTCTATTCGGACGAGCGTTCGCTCGAGGCCCTGTTTACCCACGCCGAACCCGCGCCGCTGTCGCGCATCACGCTCGGCGACGACGCCGAGGCTGCTATCGCCGAGGCGAACCAGCGCATGGGCCTGGCCCTGAGCGATGACGAGGTCGAGTACCTCGCCAGCGCCTACGCTCGGCTGGAGCGCGATCCGACCGACGTCGAGCTGATGATGTTCGCGCAGGCCAACTCCGAGCACTGCCGGCACAAGATCTTCAACGCCGACTGGACAATCGACGGCGAGGAGCGCGACCTGTCGCTGTTCGCGATGATCCGCAACACCCACCAGCGCCACCCCGAGGGCACGCTGTCGGCCTACAAGGACAACGCCGCGGTCATCCAGGGCCAGGACGGCACCCGGTTCGCCGTCAACCCGGCGACCGGCGTCTACGAAACCGTCGACGAGCGGATCGATTTTCTCACCAAAGTCGAGACCCACAACCACCCCACCGCCATCTCGCCCGACCCGGGCGCGGCCACCGGTGCCGGCGGCGAGATCCGCGACGAGGGTGCCACCGGCCGCGGCGGCAAGCCCAAGGCCGGCCTGAGTGGCTTCTCGGTCTCCAACCTGCGCATCCCGGAACTGCCACAGCCCTGGGAGGCGGCTACCGCCGACATCGGCCGGCCAGACCGCATCGTCAGTCCGCTGGAGATCATGCTCGACGGCCCGATCGGCGCGGCGGCATTCAACAACGAATTCGGCCGTCCGGCACTGGGCGGCTATTTCCGCACGCTGGAAATGAACACCGGCGAAAGCGAGGCCAGCCACCAGCGCCAGGCCTGGGGTTACCACAAGCCGATCATGATCGCCGGCGGCGTCGGCGTGATCCGCCCCAACCTGATCGAGAAAGAGCCGATCGCCCCGGGCCACCTGCTGATCGTACTGGGTGGCCCCGCGATGCAGATCGGCCTGGGCGGCGGGGCGGCCTCCTCGCAGGATTCCGGCGCCGGCCATGCCGAGCTTGATTTCGCCTCGGTCCAGCGCGCCAACCCCGAGATGGAGCGACGCGTCCAGGAAGTCATCGACCGCTGCATCTCGCTCGGTGACACCAACCCGATCGTCTCGATCCACGACGTCGGCGCCGGCGGTCTGTCCAACGCCCTGCCCGAGCTGATCAACGATGCCGGCATGGGCGGTGACTTCGACCTGCGCAAGATCCCCAACGACGAGCCGGGCATGACGCCGCTGGCCATCTGGTGCAACGAATCGCAGGAACGCTACGTGCTCGCGATCCAGCCGGGCGACCTGGAGCGTTTCGCCGCGCTGTGCGACCGCGAGCGCGCCCCGTTCGCCGTGATCGGCACGGCCACCGCCGAGCAGCACCTGCGCGTCGCCGACCCACACTTCGGCGACAACCCGGTCGATCTGCCGATGCAGACGCTGTTCGGCCACCCGCCCAAGATGCATCGCGACGTCAAGCACCGTGCGCACGCCGGCATCGATCTGGATCTCGACGGCATCGAGATCAATGACGCGCTCGACCGGGTGCTGGCCCTGCCCGGTGTCGGTGACAAGAGCTTTTTGATCACCATCGGCGACCGCTCGGTCGGCGGCCTGGTCGCCCGTGATCAGATGGTCGGCCCGGCCCAGGTGCCGGTGGCCGACAGCGCGGTCACCTCGACCGATTTCTACCACCATCACGGCGAGGCGATGGCCATGGGCGAGCGCGCCCCGGTCGCCCTGCTCGACGCCCCCGCCTCGGCGCGCCTGGCCGTGGCCGAAGTGGTCACCAACCTCGCCGGCACCGCGATCGACGGCACCGACATGATCAAGCTCTCGGCCAACTGGATGGCCGCCTGCGGTCACGACGGCGAGGATGCGCGCCTGTTCGACACCGTGCGCACGGTGGGCATGGAGTTCTGCCCGGCACTTGGGATCAGCATCCCGGTGGGCAAGGACTCGCTGTCGATGAAGACCCGCTGGCAGGATGGCGAGACCGAAAAGGCGGTCACCTCGCCGGTCTCGCTGGTGGTTACCGGCTTTGCGCCGGTCGGCGACGTGCGCCGCACCCTGACCCCGGAACTGATCTCGAACGTCGACAACCGCCTGTTCCTGGTCGACCTGGGGCTGGGGCAGAACCGCCTGGGTGGCTCGGCGCTGGCCCAGGTCTACAACGCGACCGGGTCCACCACGCCGGACATCGCCCCCGCGCCGCTCAAGGCCTTCTTCGACCTGACCCAGGAGCTCAACCGCCTCGGTTATCTCACCGCCTACCACGACCGCAGCGACGGCGGGGCGATCACCACCCTGCTGGAAATGGCCTTCGCCGGGCGTTGCGGGTTGGATCTGTCGATCGACGATCTCGGCGGTGATCCGATGGCCGGGCTGTTTGCCGAGGAAGTCGGTGCCGTCTTCCAGGTCAAGGCAAGTGACGCCGACTTCATTCGCGAGCAGTTCGAGACCGCCGGGCTGGGCGAGACTCTGATCGAGCTCGGCCGCGCCAACACCTCGCGGCAGGTCGAGATCGACTGGCGCGGCAAGACCGTGATCGACTGCCCGCTGGCCGATCTCAAGGCCACCTGGTCTGCGACCTCCTTCCACATGAGCGCCCTGCGCGACAACCCGGCATCCGCCGAACAGGCCTACCAGGCCGCGACCGATTTCCACGACCCGCAGCTGGCCGGCAGCACGACGAACTTCGATGTCAGCGAATCGGTCGCCGCGCCCATGATCGCCACGGGCACGCGTCCGCGGATCGCGATCCTGCGCGAACAAGGCGTGAACGGCGAGGTCGAAATGGCCGCGGCCTTCACCGCCGCTGGTTTCGAGGCCGTCGACGTGCACATGGCCGACCTGATCGCCGGCCACCACGATCTCGCCGACATGAAGGGGCTGGTCGCCTGCGGGGGGTTCTCCTTCGGTGACGTGCTCGGCGCCGGTTCGGGCTGGGCACACGCGATTCGCTACAACGATCGTGCTCGCGAGGCGATGCAGGCGTTCTTTGAGCGCAAGGACAGCTTTGGCCTGGGCGTGTGCAACGGCTGCCAGATGTTCTCGCAACTGGCCGACCTGATCCCGGGCGCGGGCCACTGGCCGCGCTTTTTGCGCAATCGCTCCGAGCAGTTCGAGGCACGCCTGTCGCTGGTCGAGGTGCCGCAGTCGCCCTCGGTCCTGCTTGCCGGGATGGCCGGCAGCCGCCTGCCGATCACCGTCGCCCACGGCGAAGGTCGGGTGGCCTATCGCCGCCCCGAGGATGTCGAACAGGCGTTCACCGCCCTGCGCTACGTCGACGGCCACGGCATCGCCACGGAAGCGTACCCGGCCAACCCCAACGGCTCGGCCGCCGGCGAGACCGGCTTTACCACCGAGGACGGTCGGTTCACCATCATGATGCCGCATCCCGAGCGCGTCTGGCGGGCAAGCCAGCTCTCCTGGAAGCCGGCTCGTTGGTCGACCGACCAGCGCGATCCGGACACCGATCGCGGCCCGTGGCTGCGCTTGTTCGAGAACGCCCGGGCGTGGGTCGACGGGGCGTGATCGTCGGCATGAGCCGCCCACGACTCCGGCAAAGTTGACGTGATGCCCGCGATGACAGCGGGCGGGCGCATCCCGCCCACGCTCATCCTGATGTCGGGCTCCACCCTGTGGGGCCTGACCTGGATCTGGCTGAAATACGCCCATTCGCTGGGCATCGGCCCGATCCTGCTCTCGGTGATCGCCTACGCGGCGCAGTGGCTGGTCGTCCTGCCGTTCGCCTGGCGAGCCTGGCACGATCCGGCACGCCCGCCGATCACGCGCCTGAACTGGGAATGGCTCGCCCTGCTGGCCTTCGCCGCCGGCATCTCGGGCGTGGGCTTCACCATGGCAATGGTCTATGGCGACGTCGTGCGCGCGATGATGCTGTTCTTCCTGATCCCCGCCTGGGGCGTACTGTTCGGGCGGCTGTTCCTGAAGGAACCGCTGAGCCCGGCGCGCGTGCTGGCGGTGGTCAGCGCACTGGCCGGGGCATTCCTGATCCTTGGCCCGGACTTCGGCGACGGGTTGCACCCGGCCGACTGGTTCGCGCTGATAGCCGGCTTCTCGCTGGCCGGCGCCAACGCCCTGTTCCGCTTTCTCCACGAACAGCCCATCCCGATCAAGCTCTCGCTGATGCAGGGCTCGACCGTGTTGCTCGGCCTGATTGCCTGGGCCGCCTCCAGCGAGTTCGGCGTGGTCCCGTCGCTCTCGGCGGTCGGCAGCAGCGCGCTCTACGGGGCGACCATGCTGCTGGCCGCCGTGCTGGCCACGCAGTACGCGGTCGAACGCCTGCCCGCCTCGCGCACCGCCATCCTGATGACCCTGGAGTTGCTGGTGGCGGTCGCCTCGGCTACCTGGCTGGGTGATCGGTTCCATGGCGCCAACGTCTGGACCGGCGGCGCACTCATCCTCACCGCCGCCCTGCTCGAGGCCGCCACCGCCCGTCAACATCGCCCACCGGTCGCGCCATGCAAGGGTTGAACCCGGAACAACAGGACGCCGTGCGCCACGTCGACACGCCGCTGCTGGTACTCGCCGGCGCCGGCTCGGGCAAGACGCGCGTGATCGTCGAGAAGATCGTCCACCTGATCGAGTCCAAGGGCACGCCCGCCCGCGGCATCTGGGCGGTCACCTTCACCAACAAGGCCGCCCGCGAGATGGGCGAGCGCATCGGCCAGCGCCTGCCGGCCGAACGCCGCCGCGGGCTCAACATCTCGACCTTCCACACGCTCGGACTCAACCTGATCCGCCGCGAGATCCGCACCCTCGGCCTGCGCCCGGGCTTTACGGTCCTTGATGCCGAGGACAGCCTCAACCTGATCAAGTCGCTGCTGCAGCAGAACGACTCGGCCGCGGGCATGATCGAGCCCAAGGAGGCGCAGTGGCAGATCTCGCAGTGGAAGAACGACCTGCTCACCCCCACCGCTGCAGCCAAGGCCAGTGCCGACGAGGTCGAGGCCGCCTGCGCCTCACTGTATAGCGACTATGCACGGCAATTGACCGCCTGCAACGCGCTGGATTTCGACGACCTGATCAAGCGACCGGTCGAGCTGCTGCGAGACGACCCCGAGGCGCGCGAGCGCTGGCAAAACCGGGTGCGCTACCTGCTGGTCGACGAATACCAGGACACCAACGCCAGCCAGTACGAGCTGGTCCGCCTGCTGGTGGGCAAACTCGGCCGCCTGACCGCCGTGGGCGACGATCACCAGTCGATCTACGCCTGGCGCGGGGCGCGCCCGGAGAACCTCTCGCATCTGGCGCGCGACTTCCCCGGTCTGACCACGATCAAGCTCGAGCAGAACTACCGCTCGGTGAACACCGTGCTCACGGCGGCCAACCAGCTGATCGCCAATGACCCGGCCACCCAGCCCAAGACGCTGTGGAGCGCGGTCGGCCCCGGCGAGACCCACCGGGTGCTGGTCTGCGATACCGCCGAGGACGAGGCCGAGCGCATCGCCACCGACATCCTGCATCGGCACTTCAAGGACGATTCGGCCTACCGCAACTTCGCTATCCTGTTCCGCGGTAACCATCAGGCGCGCCTGATCGAGCAGCAGCTGCGCAAGCTCTCGATCCCCTACATCCTCACCGGTGGCCAGTCATTCTTCGAGCGCGCCGAGGTCAAGGATGCCATGGCCTACCTGCGCCTGATGGCCAATACGTCCGACGACGCCGCGTTGCTGCGCATCATCAACACACCGCGACGCGGTATCGGCCCGACCACCCTCGAGCGCCTCGGCCAGATCGCCCGCGAACGTCACGTTCACCTCGCCGCCGCGGCCCGCTCCGTGACCGCCGCGCAACGCCTGGATGCGCGAGTGCATCACCAGCTGACCCAGTTTCTCGACTGGCTGGATGCCACCCGGTCGCGCATGGACGAGCAGCCGGCCGCCGAGGCGATGCGCGCCATGCTCGAGGAGGTTGACTACTTCGGCTACCTGCGCGAGCAGGAAAACAGCGCCAAGGCCGCCGAGCGCCGCTGGACCAACCTGCAGGACTGGCTCGAGTGGACCGAACGGATCGCGGCGGACAACGACAGCGGCGAGCCGCTCTCATTGACCGAGCTGGTGCAGAAAATGAGCCTACTGGGCATCCTCGAGCAGAAGACCCGCGACCAGGACGACAACGCCGTGCGCCTGCTAACCCTGCACGCGGCCAAGGGACTGGAGTTCCCACACGTCTACCTCACCGGCATGGAGGAGGATCTCCTGCCCCACCACGACTGCCAGGAAGAGGATCGGCTCGCCGAGGAGCGCCGCCTGTGCTTTGTCGGCATTACCCGCGCCCAGCGCAGCCTGACCTTCACCCTGACTCGGCGCCGGCGTCGCTATGGCCAATGGCGCGATGTCCAGCCCAGCCGCTTTCTCGAGGAGGTCGAGGCCGACCTGCTCCGCTGGGAGGGCATCGGCGTGCAGAAAAGCGAGGAAGAGACCCGGGCGACCGCCGCCGAGGCAATGAGCGCGATCCGTGCCATGCTTGGAAAATCGTAGTTGTCGCCGACCTCATAATCCAAATTAATCCACCATTAACGTCCCGGCGCAAAGCACACGGCGATTTGCTATGCTTCGTGCGCTCGATTTCGTGCCAATCCTCCGGTTTTCAGCCGTCCATTTGTCCGCGCGCAGGATCAGTCGAACACCATGCAGCCATCCGACACCTCGACAGGCTCCCCAGGAGACCAGCCCGGCCAGCCTTCCCGCCAAAGGTCGGGCAAGACGCGTTGGCTGTTTCGCCTTTTCCTTCCCCTGCTGATCCTGGCTGTCGGCGTGGCAGGCTTTATGGCCCTGAAGGCGAGTCGGCCCGACGCACCGAAGCCCGAGCCCCAGGAACGTGCCTGGCTGGTGGAAACCGTGGTGGTCGAACCGGCCACGCGCCACCCCGTGCTCACCCTGCATGGCGAAGTCGCCAATCCGGACCGACTGTCGATCAACGCCCCACTGGCCGCCCGCGTCGCCGCCGTGCCGGTCGAGGACGGCCAATCGGTGAACCGGGGCGAGCGCCTGGTCGAACTCGACGAGCGCGATTTCGAACCCGCCCTCAAGCGAGCCCAGGCAAACCTCGCCGACCTGGAGGCGCAGATTCGCGAGCTGCGCACACAGCACGAATCCGACCGAGAGGCCCTCGCTCTCGAGCGGGAAATCGTCGAGAACGCCGAGACCGCGTTGGCACGCAATCGTGACCTGAGAGGGCGCAACCTTGCTTCGCAGGTCGACGTCGATACGGCCCGCGACGCCTTGAGCCAGGCACGACTTGCCCTCAACACCCGGCGCGAACGGGTCTCGACCTTCGATGCCCGCATCGCCGGCCTCGAGGCCCGCCGTGATGCCGCGGCGGCCGACGTCATGGCCGCCGAGCGTGACCTGGCCCGCGCCGGCGCCGACGCCCCGGCCGACGGCCTGGTGGGCAACGTCGAGGCCACGCCCGGCGCGCAGGTCGGTACGAACGCCCCCCTGCTGAGCTTCTACCCCTGGGATGGTTTCGAATTGCGCGCCCTGATCCCCTCGTCCCGGGTCGCCGGGATGCTCGCGGCAATGCGCGACGGCCAGCCGCCAGGTGCCCGCGCCCGTGAGACCGGGGCCACGCTCGAGCTCGAACGCATTGCCGCACAGGCCAGCGGCCAGGGGGCCACCGGGCTGTTTGCCTTCGTCGAGCCCGACGAGTCGCTGCGAACTGGCCAGGTGCTTACCGTCGAACTCGAAATGCCCGCTGTCGACGATGCCATCGTCATCCCGCACAGCGCGCTCTACGGCAACAATCACGTCTATCGGATCCGCGAGGACCGACTCGAGCGCGTTCGGGTCGAACGGCAGGGCGAGCACCTCGACGATGAAAACCGGGGCCAGAGCGGCGCTTTGCTGGTGCGCTCCGCTGACCTCGCCGAAGGCGATCGTCTCGCCACCACCCAGCTGCCCAACGCCATCGACGGTCTGCTGGTGCGCTGGGAAGACGCCGAGTCCGGGGCAACCGGCGGCGAGAGCGCCGGGACCCGGTCCGGGGAAACGGAATGACCGACGGGCAACCACGCGGCGTACTGGAGAGCTTTGCCCGCCACCGGGTGGCAGCGCACCTGGTAATGCTGCTGATGATCCTCGGCGGGCTGTTCGCCATCTCGCGGATGAACATCCAGTTCTTCCCCAACTTCGCCGTCGACGTGGTGAGCGTCTCTGTGGTCTGGACGGGCGCATCGGCCGAGGACGTCGAACGCGGCATCACCAATCCACTCGAGGAACGCCTGCGCGCCGTGCCCGACGTGGACACCATGACCTCCACCTCGGCCCAGGGCGTGTCGACGATCACGCTGGAGTTCCTGCAGGGCACCGACCCGGTACTGGCCCTCAACGACGTGCGCGAGCAGGTCGACACCTTCCGCAACTTCCCCGCCGACGCGGAAAACCCACGGATCAGCCGGGCGCCGAAGTTCGACCCGGTCGCCCGACTGCTGGTCTACGGCGACGTGGAGCCCGGGGCGTTGCGCGAGTGGGTCGATCGCTTCGAGCGCGAACTAATTGACCGGGGCATCGACCGGGTCACCGTCAACGGCTTGCCCGGGCAGCAAATAGCAGTCGAGGTGCCATCGAGTTCACTGGTGGCGCTGGGGCAATCCCTGCCGCAGCTCTCGGAGACGATCAACGCCCTGTCGCGCGATGTCCCGGCCGGCGAGTTCGGCAGTGCCGACGGCGGGCGGGAACTGCGGGCGGTGGAGCAACGGCGTCGACCGCTGGAGTTCGCCAACCTGTCGGTGATCAGCAGCCCGCAAGCGCGCCTCGACCTCGACCAGATCGCGCAGGTCCTCCAGGAGCCGCGCCGCGATTCGTTGCTGCTGCGCCACGACGGCAAACCCGCGGCCGAGCTGGTCCTCCAACGCGCCGAGCACGGCGACAGCCTGGAATCGGCGCGCGCCCTGCAGGACTGGATAGACGAAGTTCGCCACGACCTGCCGCCGGGCCTGCAGGTCAAGGCCTACGACCAGTCCTGGCAACTGATCCGTGACCGGATCAACCTGCTGGTTACCAACGGCGCCGGCGGCCTGATCCTCGTCCTGGTCCTCCTGTACCTGTTCCTGCCCGGGCGCGTGGCCTTCTGGGTGGCTGCGGGCATACCGGCAGCGTTCCTCGCCGCGCTGGCGATGCTGTGGCTGATCGGCGGGTCGATCAACATGATCTCGCTGTTCGCCCTGATCATGGCCCTGGGCGTGATCGTCGACGATGCCATCGTGGTCGGCGAGGATGCGGATGCACACTTCCGGCATGGCGAGGCACCCCTGCTTGCCTCACAAGGGGCGGCGCGGCGGATGTTCTGGCCGGTGATGGCCTCGTCTCTGACCACCATCGCCGCCTTCATGCCGCTGCTGGTGGTCGGCGGCACCATCGGCCAGATCCTGCGCGACATCCCGGTGGTGATGATCTGCGTGATCGCCGCCTCGCTGGTCGAGGCCTTCCTGGTCCTGCCCGGCCACCTGCGTGGGGCATTCAGTGGCCGGCAGCGTGACGATCTACTCGAGAAACGACAACCCGGACGCATGGCCCGGTTCCGCGCCGGGTTCGATCGCGGCTTCGACCATTTTCGTCAGCGCCACTTCCGTCCCGCCGTGCGCTTTGCCATCGGCAATCGCGGCGTCACCCTGGCCACGGCGGTAGCCACCGTGATCCTCGCCGTGGGCCTGTTGGCGGGCGGGCGACTCGGCTTTACCTTCTTCCCCACACCCGAATCGCAGATCGTCTACGGCAATGCCACCTTCGTGGCCGGCACCGACCGTGAACGCATGGTCGGCTTCATGGACGAACTGGAACGCAGTCTCAAGCAAACCGAGGAGCAGCTTGGCGAGACGCTGGTCCAGACGGCGATCACCCGGCTGGGCGGGACCATCGGCGCCGAGAGCGGCACCCAGGGCGATCAGCTGGGTTCGATGCTGATCGAACTGGTCGAGCCGGACGCCCGGGATACCCGCAATGCGGAGTTCATTCGCACTTGGCGGGAGAACACCCGCGTACCGCCGGGGATGGAGAACTTCTCGATCAGTTCGCGCCAGGGCGGACCGCCGGGCGCCGACCTGACTGTGCGGCTCAAGGGTGGCACCACGGACGACCTCAAGGCCGCGGCCGTCTCGCTGGCCGAATCCCTCAAGGGCGTACCGGGCGTGGTCGACGTCAGCGACGACCTGCCCTATGGTCGCCAGCAGATCACCTTCTCGGTCAACGCCCAGGGGCGGGCGCTGGGGCTGACCACGGCCGAAGTGGGCAACCAATTGCGGGCCGCCTATGACGGGGCGCTAAGCCAGATTTACCAGTCCGGCCCGGACGAGGTGGAAGTGCGGGTACTGCTGCCACGCGCCGAACGCCGCCAGATCGGCTCACTGGACGATCTGAGCATCCGGACCGACGACGGCACGTTCGTGCCGGTGCGCCAGGTGGTGGATCTGGGCTCGCAACGCGGTTTCGAGGCCATCCGGCATGCCGAGGGCGTGCGCGCCGTGGAGGTCTCCGCCGAGATCAACCGCGAGCTGGCGAATGCCGAGAACCTGCGCGCTTCACTGGAACGCGACACCCTGCCGGAGATCGCCAGTCGCCACGGTATCGACTTCAGCTTCGAGGGACGCCAGGCCGACCAGCGCGAGACCATGGCCGACATGAAGTTCGGCCTCTACCTGGGGCTGGCGTTGATGTACATCGTGCTGGTCTGGGTCTTCTCGGCCTGGACCATGCCGTTCATCGTTCTGACGGTCATCCCGTTCGGCCTGGTCGGGGCCATCTTCGGCCACTGGGCGATGGGCATCGAGCTGACCATCCTCTCGATGTTCGGCCTGTTCGGCCTATCGGGGATCGTGGTCAACAACGCCATCATCCTGGTGGCCTTCTACCGCGACCAGCTCGCCGCCGGGCTGTCGGTCGACGAGGCCCTCGAACAGGCCGCCGTCCAGCGCCTGCGCGCGGTCATGCTGACCTCGCTGACCACGATCGGCGGGCTGACGCCGCTGCTGTTCGAGACCTCCTTGCAGGCACAGTTCCTGATCCCGATGGCCACGTCGATCGCCTTCGGCCTGGGCTATTCCACCCTGCTGGTGCTATTCGTCATCCCCGCCATGCTCTCGCTGCGCGAGAGCATCAGCCAGCGAGTGATGCCGGCGAAGGCAGAGGGGGTGTAGGCGATTGACCTTCGCGTCTGAAGGCGCTCCTGCCGGTCCAATTTCACGGCGGAAGCGGCTCTAGCCGCGAACCCTCCGGATGATCCTCACAAGACCGACAACAACCGCCGCAGCGGCAATCGCCCCTTGGGCGAGACGCGGTCCTGGCACAGCGCCGAGTGCAGTTCGGCGGTCGCCAGCGCGTCGATCAGGGCGTGGTGGGCGTGGTAGCGCGGTAGGTGGTAGCGCCCGCGCAGGGCATCCAGGCGCAGCTCGCCCGGGCCGTAATGCAGGTGGCGGCGCTCGAAGCCCTGACGGGCCAGTAGCAGGGTATCGATCACGGGGATGGCGAGCCCGGCACCGAAATGCCGCCGACAGGCGGCGTTGAGAAAGGCGATCTCGAAGCGGGCGTTGTGGGCCACCAGCACCCGCCCGGCCAGCCCCTCGAGTATCTGTTCGAGCGCCTCGCGTTCCGGCAGTCCCTCGGCGGCGGCATCGTCGGTGATGCAATGGATCACCGCGCTCTGCTCGGGGATGCCGATCATCGGGTTGATCACCTGGTGATGGGCCGTGGCGAGCTCGATTGTCGGACCGCGCATCACCACCCAGCCGACGCTCAGCAGCCGGTCCTGCCCCGGGTCGAGGCCGGTGGTCTCGAAATCCAGCACGATGAATTCGCCAGCGCGCCAGTCCGCATCGAGATCCGCGATCGAGCCGTCGAGGAATCGCGCCAGCGGCGAGTCATCCGCCAACCGCCGCCGCTGATAGCGGCGGCGCAACGAGAGCCAGGTAGCGTGCGGGAACCAGGACAGGCGCAGCCTTGCCATCTCAACGGGTGCCGCTGACGTCGAAGTGGGCCCGGACCCAGCGCTGGTGGTCGTCGACCACCCGGAAGGCATCGCGCAGGTGATCGCGCTCCAGCCCCGAGAGCTGGTCCGGGTCGAGCCGGTTGTCCAGCGGCTCACCCCGACGGGCCTGGCGGGCCTGGTGGCGGGCCCGCAGCACGTAGAACAGGCGCCAGGCATCGGCCAGTCCCGCCGCGGCCTGCCTCGACAATCCGCCGGCCCGCGCCGCGGCCTCCAGCCGCCGCACGGTATGCAACTCGGGCAAGCCCAGACTGACCGCGTGCAGGCGCGCCAAATCGGCGATCGGCATCAAGCCGTAACGCTTGAGATCCAGGCGATCGTCGTGCTCCTCGTCGTCCACTACCACCAGCCGGCGGAAGAACCCCAACGGCATGCGGATGGCAAGGGCGTTGTTGGCCAGGCGCCGCTGGAAGATGGTGTTCTCGCGGGCCGTTGGGCGGACCTGCGACCAGAGCGCCTCGAGCAGCGGCTCGCGACCGGCCACCACCCGCATGTCGAAGAAGTTGGTCGCCAGCATGACCGAGTGAGGTTCGGGCCGCTCGATCCAGTCGGTGAACTGCGCCTGCCAGCCGGCCAGCGATCGGCGCCAGTCCGGGGTGGTCGCCATGGTGCCGCCCGGACAGGGTGCCAGCCCCGCGGCCGCCAGGCCCTCGCTGACAAACCCCGCGAAGCGCTCGAACCACTCGCCGTGCTGCTCCGGCTCGAAGGCGTCATCGAGGATCAGGGCATTGTCCTGGTCGGTGAAGGCGGTCTGCTCGCGCCGCCCCTGGCTGCCGAGCGCCGCCCAGGCCCAGGCAACCGGCGCTGGGCCCAGCGCCTGCTCGGCCAGTTCGATCAGCCGACGCGTGATCGCATCGGTAACCGTGACCATGGCCTCGCCCAGCGGCTCGGCCTCGGCGCCGATGGCGACCAGCTGGGCCTCCAGGTCAGGCAAACGCGAGCCGACGCGGGCGATCGCCTCGACGTCCGGGGCCGCCATCGCATCGCGCACCAGGTGGATCGAATGGGTCCCCTGGTGGCGCAGCAGGTCCGAGGTCGACAGGATGCCCACCAACTTGTCGTGCTCGTCGGCCACGGGCAGGTGGTGGATGTTATGCCGCGAGAACAGCAAGGATGCCTCGAAGGCCGATCTCGCCGGCCTGACCGTGATCAGGTCCGAGGTCATGATCTCGCGCAGTGGCGCATCCACGGACACGCCCGCGGCGATGCAACGCCGGCGCAGGTCCCGGTCGGTGACCAGCCCGGCCAGTCGCCCGTCCTCGAGCAGCAACAACGCCGAGACCTGCGCCTCGGTCATGATCTCGGCGCCCTGGCGGATGGGGGTGTCGGGCAAGGCGGTGATCGGCTCGCGTCGCAACAGCGCCTCTACCGTTGTGGCCATTAGCGCCTCGGGACGACCGCCCTGGCCGAGTTCGGTCAGGGCACGCTCGAGACGTTCGCGGCGCGAGCGCTCGAAGCGCCAGGCAAAGACCGGATGGGCCGCGAGCAGTTCCTGGAATGCCGGGAGGGGCAACTGGTAGAGCAGGCTGTCCTCGACCACGGCCACAGCGGCCGTCTCGCCATACTGGTCAGCCTCCTCGTCGCCCTTGTCGTTGCCTTGGCCGGTCTGTCCGGGCGTGTCGGGGGCATCGAGGTAAAGGTCGGTTTCGCCGAGCTTCTCGCGCAGGCGGCCATCAGGCTCGCGCACGGCCAGTGCGCCACTGCGCACGATCCACAGGCCGGGCTCGGCATCGGGCGGCGGGAAGGGGCGGCCACGACGAAGGTAGCGCACCGTCAGGCGGCGCGGCAGGCCATCGAGCACCGTCGCCGGCAACTCGGCGAAGGCCGGTGCCCCGGCAATGAAATAGCGTATTTCCCAGAGTTCCGCGGCCATCTCGGCTCCTTGCCGGCGGGGCCCGCCATTTGGCCAGCCCCGGTTTGAGCACGCCCCCGGATCGGGGCGTCAGTGTCTCCGATCAGCAGTCCCCATCAAACGCCATAGTACCCGCGATACCACTCGACGAAACGGGCGACGCCCTCCTCGACCGGCGTGCTCGGCGCGTAGCCCACGTCGTTCTTCAGGTCATCGACGTCGGCGTAGGTATCCGGCACGTCGCCCGGCTGCATCGGCAGCAGGTTGAGCTCGGCCTTCCTGCCGGTGGCTTCCTCGATCAGCTCGATGTAGCGCAGCAACTCGACCGGGCGATGGCTGCCGATGTTGTAGACCCGCCACGGCGCGAACGAGGTGCCGGAATCCGGGTTCGCCGAACTCCACTCGGGGTTGGCGGTAGCGACGTGGTCGAGCGTGCGGATCACGCCCTCGACGATGTCGTCGACGTAGGTGAAGTCGCGCCGATGGTGACCGTGGTTGTACACGTCGATCGGCTTGCCCTCGAGGATGTTCTTGGTGAACTTGAACAGCGCCATGTCCGGTCGGCCCCATGGGCCGTAGACAGTGAAGAACCGCAGGCCGGTGGTGGGCAGGTCGTAGAGCGAGGCGTAGGTATGCGCCATCAGCTCGTTGGCCTTCTTGGTCGCCGCGTACAGCGACAATGGATGATCGACGTTGTGGTGTACCGAGAACGGCATCTCGCTGTTCGCGCCGTAGACCGAACTCGACGAGGCGTATACCAGGTGTTTCACCTCGTTGTAGCGACAGCCCTCGAGGATGTTGGTAAAGCCGACCAGGTTGGAATCGATATAGGCATGCGGGTTCTCGATCGAGTAGCGCACCCCGGCCTGGGCAGCGAGATGCACGACGCGCTCGGGGCGGACACGCTCGAACAGCTCGGCCATGCCGGGCCGATCGGCGACGTCGAGCTTCTCGAACGAGAAGCCCGGCTTGTCGGTCAGCCGGGCCAGGCGCGCCTCCTTGAGGCTCACGTCGTAGTAGTCGTTAAGGTTGTCCAGCCCGACGACCGTGTCGCCGCGCTCGAGCAACCGGGCCGACAGGGTCGAGCCGATGAAACCGGCGGCGCCGGTGACCAGAATCCGCATGCGTACTCCCGTGAAGTGATCCGCGTCGTTCGTTTGGCGCCCACGTCGGGCGCGGGTGCGCGTTTCGTGGTTGATTATGCCTGCCGCGACACCCCCCTCCAACCAGGCCCACAGCGCGAGTCGAAATAGCGGACGCTGCCCAGGCGAAATACCCGATTCACGAACCGCGTTTTGGCCTACCCCCAAGGCTGGAAGGCAAAAATTTTTTTCATCACCGATGGTTTTATTGATGGCGACCCTGATCGGTCGGCGAACAGGCTTGCCGGAACGCGGGCTTACCGACTTTTCCACCGAATTTATCCACAGGCTGTTCACGGCTTGCCCAGAACCTAACCCCAGGCTACCCACCAACCAATACACAGTATATAGTGGTGTTGACTCCATCAGAGCACAGTATTTGCTATTTTCCCAGTTGACTTTGCTCGACCAGCGACCACAATCAGGGTCTTCGAGGGGGCAGCGAACGACCCGGTCGCCGCCCCCGGATTGCACCGCCTTCGGCCCAGCGGCCAGCCGGTCGACCAGACAGAGGCCGGGCCAGCAACCCGGCCGATCGCGCCCCGGTATCTGCCGGGGTGCGGAAAGGATCACCATCGATACAGGGAGTCGGCGACCCGCCCGCAGCGGGCCTTCGAACCAGAACACAGAGGACGGATCAGCGGCATGAGCACCAGTCAGACAGTAGAAACCCCGACCCAGGCCTACCACGAGAACGCCGGCGGCGCGGCCAGCGGCATCGAGAACGCCGCGACCACGCCGGGCCAGGTCCGCGTCATCC